>JBDKLK010000015.1:0-15635 GCA_039795655.1 Actinomycetota bacterium | reverse complement strand
TTGAAGTTGCCCTCGGTTGGGTTCTAGTTTTGATAGGCATAGTTGGCGCGTACGCAATTATGACTACAGCTGTCTCGGCAGAACTGAACATAAGTAGGTAATAGTGAGCGATCGAGAAATCATGCATAAGTTTGATGCCCAATTAACGGACCTAGTTTTGAACTATGTGCGCGACCGAGTTTTGATGCATGAAGCGCCGTTGGATTTTCCTGGGGTGAAAGCAGATCTCGAAAAACAGATTGATGGATTGATTTCGAAAAGTGGCAATAGTGCTGAGCAGGTTTTGGCTCTTTATGCAGATTCACTTGCGCCAACAGTTTTAAGTACCGATAGCCCACGCTTTTTGTCTTTCATTCCAGCGGCACCAACTAAAGCTTCTTTGCTGTTCGACACGATTGTTAGTTGCGCATCTCTTCAAGGAATGTCGTGGCTAGAAGCAGCCGGTGCTTTGGTAGCTGAGAACCAAGTTTTGCGGTGGATTTCTGATTTAGCAGGAATGCCAGAAAGTGCTGGTGGAACTTTTGTTAGTGGTGGTTCAGCTGCAAACCTCAGCGCATTAACCGTTGCTCGAGATATGGGTCGTTTACGCACTGGTTCGCGCGAGGTTCGAATTGCCTTGAGTAAAGAGGCCCATTCTTCAATCGGTAATTCCCTGAACATCCTGTCTGTCGAACCGTTCTTACTAGAGACTGATGACGACAGAGTGACCGAGGCGAGCATCCGCAGATCTTTGGCTAAAGACACTGGCACAACTCCCATTGTTGGAATTGCAGTTACTGCCGGAACGACCAACGCTGGCATTGTTGACGACTTAGCAGGTGTTGCGAAAGTTGCGAAAGAAAACAATTGGTGGTTCCACGTGGATGGCGCTTATGGCGGAGCTGGATTGTTGTCAGAACATGTTCGCCACCTTTACAACGGAATCGAACATGCAGATTCATTCATCACCGATCCACACAAGTGGTGGTTCGCTCCGTTCGATTGTGCTGCGATTATTTATCGCGACCCTGCACTCGCGGTCCGAGTTCACACCCAAGATGCCTCGTACCTTGATGTATTGCACGATGGAATGCCGATAGGACAATTCAATCCAACTGATGTTGCTTACCATCTAACTCGTCGGGCGCGCGGTTTGCCGTTTTGGTTTTCACTCGCAGTCCACGGCACAGATGCATATCGCGAAGCTGTAAATGCCAGCATCGAGTTGGCTCAAGAAACTGCAAAGCTAATTGAAACCCTCGATCACATCGAGTTGATTCGTGAGCCAGGTTTGTCTGTAGTGGTGTGGCGCCGCAAAGGCTGGGAATCATCTGATTACGAAAACCTGCAAAAAGAACTGCTTGATGCGCAAATCGCTTTCGTTACGCCATCAAAGTGGAAAGGCGAAACCGTAGGGCGATTCGCTTTCTTGCACCCCGGAACTTCAATCGAACTTGTGAAAGAGATTTTCGAGCACTGTAAGTAACTAAATGCCGAGAACTTTTCGAAGCTCGGTTTTTAGTTCATCAGCTGTTGTGGCTAATTGATTCTTATCCTTTTGATAGTCAGTGACTTCACAAACTAACTCGATGTAAGCCTTTAGCTTTGGTTCGGTACCACTTGGTCGCACAATGATTCGACCATTCTCTAACTGTAAGAAGATTCCTGAAGTTGGCAACAATCCTTTTAGCCCCGATTTCATATCGATGATTTCGGTGATTTTTTGTTCACCAATTTCTGCCGCTGTTTTCAGATTTTCCAGCGCTGCAGGAATCGCACTCATATCGTTCATGCGAATAGAAAGTTGAGTTGTGTAGTGAAGGCCGTACTCTTTAGCAATTCTTTCTAGAAGGTCAGCAAAAGTAGTTTGGTTGTCTTTTAAGTAAGCAGTTAGTTCAGCGATACGCAAACCTGCGGTGATTCCGTCTTTGTCTTTTACGTTCGCCGAATCAACGCAGTAACCGATGGCTTCTTCGTAGCCGAATATGAGATCTGAGATCCGACCGATCCATTTGAACCCAGTAAGTGTGGCCTGGTATTTCACACCTTCTTTGGCTGCGATTTTCTCTAGCAGCGAAGCTGAAACAATGCTGGTTGCCAGTGTGCCTGTTGGTTTTGGAAGTCCGAATACTTTGCAACGCTCAAACTCCCACCAGGCGAGTGCGCCACCTAATTCATCACCACTTAGCAAACGCCATTCATTGTTTTCGAGGATGCCAGCGGCACATCGATCAGCATCTGGGTCGTGGGCAATCGCAATGTCGGCGTTAGTTTGTTTTGCGAGTTCAAGTAGCAGGTCGCAAGCTCCAGCTTCTTCTGGGTTTGGAAATGGCACCGTCGGAAAATCCGGATCAGGATCTTTTTGCGATTCAACTACGTGAACATTATTGAAACCAACTTTTTCGCAAGCCTCAATCCAAGTCTCATGTCCAACACCATGAAGGGATGTAGACGCAATTGTGATTTCGCGCGAAACTTTTGTTGAAACAATGTTTTTGCATGATTCAAGGTAAGCATCAATCACTGCTTCGTCACTGGTGTACCAGCCTTCGCCGACTGGAATTTCGCGGACGTTGTTTACCTTTTGAATCTCCGCAGAAATTTCCGCATCAGTTGGCGGCACAATCTGACAGCCATTACCTAAGAAAACTTTGTAGCCGTTATCCGCTGCCGGATTGTGTGAAGCTGTAACCATGACAGCGCCATCAGCTTTGAAGTGGTTAACCGCGAAAGCGAGAATCGGTGTCGGAAGCGCTCGCGGCAACAAGATCGCTTCGAGTCCTGCACCACTTGCGATGTTGACGGTATCGATTGCGAAATCTAATGATTTATGACGGGCATCAAATCCAACCACGATTCTTTTTGCGTTTTGTTTTTTCAAATAAGAAACAAAACCAGCAGCAGCACGGCTAACCACAGCACGGTTCATGCAAGAAGGGCCGGGTGCAATTGGACCGCGCAATCCTGCGGTACCAAACTCAATAAATGGCCCGAACCAAGATTGCAGTTTGTTAAGTGCTTCTTTGTTGCCTGCATTAGCTGCCTGCAAAGTTTGGCGAGTTAGTTCTGCAGTTTGTTCATCTGGATCATCAGCAATCCAGTCTTCGACCTGCGCGACCAAATCTTTAGTTAGATTCATCTTCGTCTAACACCACGCGCATTCGAAGAGTTTGGATGTAGTCATCTGGTGCACCCGCAATTATTGCAGCGTTGATGATGTCATCTACATACTTTTTGAGTGGCAAACCGTCTTCATACCCTTGCACTACATAAATCCAGGCAGTTTCATCTTTGTCTAGTGTTGAAACGCGAACACGGATTTTGTTGTAGAAACCTAGGTCAAAACCTTCAGCTGAATGAAGATTTCTTTCGTCATCTTCAGTCAATGAATAGAGCATCACGAATACTTGGTGAGTCGGATCTTCAACGATGGTTGGAAGTGCACATTCCCATCCAAGGTCCGCGCCACCAAAAGTTAGTCGCCAACCTTGAAGCCAACCTGGGCCAATGAGTGGTGAATGTGGTGCGAGTTCGAGCATACGTTTTGGATCTAGATTCGATCCGTATGCTGCGTAAATCGCCATTTTGGTTTTACTTAATTTCGCAGAGAGTGCCGCCATTGGAAATGGTTGCACCGACAGTTACTTGTAGACCGGTAATCACACCAGATTTGTGAGCAGTGAGTGGTTGTTCCATCTTCATTGCTTCAAGTACAAAAACCAATTCGCCTTGTTCAACGTGTTGACCTTCGTTCACTGCAATCTTTACAACAGTTCCTTGCATAGGTGAAGTCAATGCATCACCAGCAGCTGTTGGTCCACCCTTTTTCGCAGTGCGCTTTGGTCCAGGTGTTGAAGGCTTGGTGACAATTCCAGTTGGAACACCGAAGTTCGCTGGCATTGTGACTTCAACTCGCTTGCCATCAATTTCGAAAACAATGGAATCGCGGTTTGCGCTGTCGCCAACATTTGCAGAATCACCTGTATAAGGAGCAATCTCGTTGTTGAATTCGGTTTCAATCCAACGAGTGTGAACTTTGAAGTGTCCATCTGCTGCAACGAAGTCTGGTTCGTTGATTACTACTTCGTGGAAAGTCGTTGCAGTAGCGATACCTTCAACTTTGAATTCTTTAAGCGCACGGCGTGCACGTTCAATAGCTTGTTGACGTGTAGCGCCAGTGATGATGATTTTTGCAAGCAATGAATCGAAGTTGCCACCGATTTCATCACCTTGTTTGAATCCTGTGTCTACGCGAACGCCTGTTCCTTCAGGTAAAACGAAAGTATCTAGGCGGCCAGGGGCTGGCAAAAAGTTGCGACCTGGATCTTCACCGTTGATACGGAATTCAAGTGAGTGACCACGAACTGCAGGATCGTCGTAACCAAGTGCTTCGCCAGCTGCAATGCGGAACATTTCACGAACTAAATCGATACCTGTTACTTCTTCAGAAACTGGATGTTCAACCTGCAAGCGAGTGTTCACTTCGAGGAATGAAATTGTGCCGTCGGTACCAATCAAGAACTCACAAGTTCCAGCACCGACATAACCGGCTTCACGCAAAATTGCTTTTGATGAACTGTAAAGCTGTTCTATCTGCCAATCAGCTAAGAAAGGAGCCGGTGCTTCTTCGACAAGTTTTTGGTGGCGACGTTGCAATGAACAGTCGCGAGTTGAAACCACAACCACATTTCCGTACATATCTGCAAGACATTGGGTTTCGACGTGACGAGGTTTATCTAGATAACGTTCAACGAAACATTCGCCGCGACCGAATGCTGCTACAGCTTCACGAACAGCTGAATCAAAAAGTTCTGGAATTTCTTCAATGGTGCGGGCAACTTTAAGTCCGCGGCCACCGCCACCGAATGCCGCTTTAATTGCAATTGGTAAACCGTGTTGTTGGGCGAATGCCACAACTTCATCTGCGTTTTGTACAGGATCTGCAGTTCCTGGAACTTGTGGTGCACCAGCGCGAGCTGCAATGTGACGAGCAGAAACTTTGTCACCAAGTCCGCGAATTGCATCAGGCGACGGACCAATCCAAGTTAAACCGGCATCGATTACTGCTTGTGCAAAATCCGCGTTCTCACTTAGGAAGCCGTAGCCTGGATGAACAGCATCAGCACCTGAGCGATGTGCAACATCAATAAGTTTTTCGATTACCAAATAAGTTTCGGCAGCAGTTGCACCATTTAGTGCGTATGACTCATCCGCCATAGTGACGTGAAGAGCATCGCGATCTGGATTTGCATAAACCGCAACCGAGGTAAGCCCCGCGTCTTTGCATGCCCGAATTACGCGCACTGCAATTTCACCGCGATTAGCAATTAGCACTTTGGAAAGTGGCCGAGGCACGAGGCTCCTTAGGAATCGTTAGGTAGGGAAGTTTAGAAACTTAGCGGGCTACTAGGTAGTCACAAAGGAGTTTTCTTTGCTCTCAAGCGTGATTTTTGAGCACAAGCTCCCAGCCAAACCCTAACTTGGCTAAGAGCAGGCGGAGGGTGGGCAAGGACAGCCCGATGACGTTGGAGGGGTCACCGTGGATCTCTTTGATGAATGGGCTGCCGAGAGAGTCGAGGGTGAATGAGCCGGCGACATTGAGGGGTTCGCCCGTATTCACATAAGCATCGATTTCGGCAGCTGTCATTTCGTGGAAAACCACTTCGGTTGAGGTGAGGGCAGAAACTTCTTGTCGATTGTTGCCGTTAATCCAGATAACGCAATGTCCCGTGTGCAAATGTCCAGAGCCACCGCTCATCACTTTCAAACGTTCAAGAGCGGCATCTTTGTGTTGCGGTTTACCGTGGGGTTCGCCATCGAATTCCATGACGGAATCGCATCCAATAATCAAAGTGTTTGTGTTCGCATATGCAGTTGCAACTTCATTTGCTTTTGCAATTGCAAGACCTAACGCAATTTCTTGTGGAGTCTGCCAGTTGTTGGATTTCGAAATCGCATCTTCATCGAGGTGACTAATTCGAATTTCCGGACTAATTCCAGAATTTTCCAATAACAATTTTCGTGCTGGCGATGCACTAGCCAACACAATTGTTGGCAAACTCAATGTCGCGCCCAAGCAGATTGACGCCAAGCATTGTTGCCGACCGGCAAGTTGTGACGCATATGTGAATGCGGATTTCCCCATTTAGAAAGTTTGGTTGGTTCATTCAAAACTTTGATGCCATTTGCATGTGCCGCCATTGAAATGATGATTGCCAATTCTTCAGCGGTTGGATTTCCGCTGATAACTTTGAAAACAGGTTTTTCTGTCATAGCTTGCTCAATGTCATAGTGGAATGTTGCCGTGCTTCTTCGGTGGCAGTTGTTCGCGCTTGTTGCGAAGTGAACGAAGCCCACGAATAACCATGCTGCGAGTTTCGTGCGGGAAAATCACGCGATCGATGTAACCGCGTTCAGCCGCTACATATGGGTTTGCCAATGTGTCTTCGTAATCTTCAACAAGTTCTGCGCGCTTTGCGACTTTGTCAGATGCTTCTTCAAGTTCTTTGCGGTACAAAATGTTCACAGCACCTTGCGCGCCCATAACTGCAATCTGACCAGTTGGCCACGCGAAGTTGAGATCAGCGCCAAGAGATTTTGAACCCATAACTAGGTAAGCGCCGCCGTAAGCCTTGCGCGTAATCACAGTGATAGTTGGAACGGTTGCTTCGGCGTATGCATAAATAAGTTTTGCACCGCGACGAATGATGCCGTCCCATTCTTGGTCAGTGCCAGGCAAGAAGCCTGGAACATCCACGAAGGTAAGAACTGGAATGTTGAATGCGTCGCAAGTTCGAACGAAACGAGCGGCCTTTTCGGAAGCGTTGATGTCTAGCGTGCCCGCAAGTTGCATTGGCTGGTTAGCGACGATACCAACAGCGTGACCTTCGACGCGACCAAAACCAACAATGATGTTTGGCGCGAACATTGGCTGAACCTCTAGGAATTCGTTGTCATCAAGAATGTGGCTGAAAACTGCGTGCATGTCGTAAGGCTGATTTGCAGAATTAGGAATCAAAGAATCTAGTTCCATATCTTCATCAGTGATTGCAAGATCAGCTTCCCATGGATAAGCCGGTGCTTCTTCCATGTTGTTACTTGGCAGATATGAAAGCAAAGTTTTTACGTAATCAAACGCTTCTTCTTCATTCGTCGCCATGTAATGAGCAACACCAGATTTTGCGTTGTGAGTGCGAGCACCACCAAGTTCATCAAAACTTACATCTTCACCAGTAACTGTTTTAATAACTTCTGGTCCGGTGATGAACATGTGAGATGTTTGATCAACCATGATTGTGAAGTCAGTAAGTGCTGGGCTGTAAACCGCACCACCGGCACAAGGGCCGAGGATCAAAGAAATTTGTGGAATCACGCCAGATGAATGAACGTTTCGGCGGAAAATTTCACCGTATTGATTCAGTGAAGCCACACCTTCTTGAATGCGAGCTCCACCAGAATCGTTAAGACCAATTACTGGGCAACCAGTTTTAAGCGCGAGGTCCATTACCTTTGTGATTTTTTCGCCAACAACTTCACCGAGGCTGCCGCCGAAAACGGTGAAGTCTTGAGCGAACACACAAACTGGGCGACCATCGATAGTTCCGTAGCCGGTGAAAACGCCATCGCCGAATGGGCGGGATTTCTCCATACCGAATGCGTAAGAGCGGTGTTTTCTAAAACCATCGAGAATTTGGAATGAATCTTCGTCAAGAAGTGCAGTGATACGTTCCATTGCGGTCAACTTGCCGCGAGCGTGCTGCTTATCAACGGATTGTTGGCGTCGGCTCAATGCTTCAGCACGACGGAGCTTTAATCCTTCGATTTTCCCAGCAGTTGAGTGCGGGTCAACCAGATTTTCAGCGGTTGGTTCGGCAGACATGGCCCTCCTCAGGACATCTAAGCCGTACCGTAGCCGAGTGCCTAGCCCTACTAACAAGTCATATCAGTTACTTGCCGATAGCAAATCCCTCGATTTACTCTCAAAATCGGCCTATCTGGACTGCCAGATTGAGGTTGTGCCCGAAGTGACTTCAACCCAAAAGGTGCTGCTCGCTCGACCTGCCGACGCGCTCAAACCAGGCACCGTGCTCGTAACCCATTTCCAGAGTGCGGGAATAGGTCGACTAGACCGAACTTGGGAAAGTGCCGCGGGGGATTCACTGATGTTCTCCTACGTGTTTAAGAGCCGCTCGCAGATCTTGCCGTTGTTTGTTGGGACTGCGGTTGCGGCTGCACTGTCGAAATATCTTCCAATTATCAAACTCAAATGGCCAAACGATTTAGTTGTGGAAGTCGCTGGTGCGTTGCGCAAACTCGGTGGCATAGTGATGCAACGCCATATTGAAAATCCAGAGATAGTGGTGGTTGGAGTTGGAATCAATTTACAGTTTTCTAAATCGCGCCCAACACCCGAAGCGATTGCGCTTGATGAACTGATCGAAACTTTGCCAGATGTAAATCATTTGCTTGTGGAAATACTTGAAAGTTTTAGTCGCGAGAGTCATATTGAACAATCGCAAGTTATCAGTGCCTACGAAAAACGCTGTTTAACTTTAGGTAGAGAAGTCGAAGCGCAAATGTTGAATGCGCAAAGTGTTTTTGGGAAAGCTGTTCGGATCAATTCTGATGGCGGTCTAGTTATAGAAACAAAAGACGGAGAAGTTGAAGTCACAGCTGGCGACATCAAGCATTTGCGTTAATTATTAATGAATGAAAACGTATTTTCGGTATGTAACGAATCTAAAAAGTGTTCCGAGTGCTACACCAATAAAGTTTGCCGAAATGTTGTCAGCGATAGCGCTGTCGAAACCTAGTAAGTAGTGACTGATCCAAAGGCAAGCAACTGCAATCACCATTGCCACAATATTCAGGCCAAAGAACCAAATGATTTCTTTGCGCTTGTCTTGACCGTTTCGATTTGCGTAAGTCCACGATTTGTTTCCGAAGTAAGCCACCAAAGTCGCTAGAAAGGCGGAAATAACTTTTGCAGTTAGTGGTTTGCTAGCAAGAGGTGCGTAGTCACCGGCAAATCGCAAAAGGTTAAAGACACCGAAGTCCACGACATAAGCAACTGCACCAACAGTTAAAAACTTTGATGCTTCGGGGATTAGTTTCTGCAATCTTTGAGTGAGACTCACGCACTCAGACTAGGGTTTAGGCTTAGCCCGTGGCAAAAGCGCACGGATTTCCCACCGTTGTGATGATTGGCGGAGGCCAGTTATCTCGAATGACCCAACAAGCGGCTATCGCCTTGGGGGTCGAATTAAAAGTACTCTCCCAAAGCCGGACAGACAGTGCAGCCCAAGTTGTAGGCGAAATTTATGTAGGCGAGCATGATGATGCAGAAGCAATAAACCGTATAGTTGTTGGTGCAGATGTAATGACTTTTGATCATGAGCATGTGCCACTAGAAATCATTCGCGATCTTGAAAGCCGTGGAGTTCAAGTTCGCCCTGGTTCTGCAGCATTGGCTCATGCACAAGACAAAGTTTTGATGCGACAAAAACTTTCTTCACTTGGAATCAATCAGCCGAAATGGGGAGTAGTTAATTCAGTAAGTGAAGCTGCTGATTTTGCCAATGTTGTTGGCTATCCATTTATTATCAAAATTTCGCGCGGTGGATATGACGGCCGCGGGGTTTGGGTTTGCAAAAAAGAATCTGATATTGCAGAACTTATGCAAACACCTTTGAACAATGGCGTGCAATGGTTGGCGGAAGAATTCATTCCATTTGAAAGAGAACTAAGTGCACAAGTTGCGCGATCACCTCATTCGCAAATGGTTGCATATCCGGTTGTTGAAACTAGACAACAAGATGGCATGTGTTCTGTAGTAATTGCACCAGCTCCAAATCTTTCACCAGAACGTGCTGTTGAAGCGCAAAAAATGGCAATGCAAATTGCCGATGCACTTGATGTAACTGGAATGTTGGCAGTAGAACTTTTTGATACCGGTTCAGAAATCTTGGTGAACGAATTAGCAATGCGACCACATAACAGTGGCCACTGGTCAATTGATGGAGCGATCACTAGTCAGTTCGAAAATCATTTGCGAGCTGTTCTGGATTTACCGCTTGGCTCACCGAAACCGAAAAATGCTTGGACTGTGATGGTAAACGTGATTGGCGGGGATTACCCAGATATGTATCACGCATTTAAGCACTGCATGGCTCGTGATCCGCACGTCAAAATACATATGTACGGCAAAGAAGTTCGTAAAGGCCGCAAAATTGGCCATGTAAATGTAAGCGGTGAAGATCTAGACGATGTGATGCGCCGTGCACAACATGCAGCAGACTACTTAATTGGGAATATCAAGGAGTAAAGATGAGCGAAACACCACTAGTTTCAATTGTGATGGGCAGTGATTCTGACTGGCCAACTATGGAAGCAGCATCTGCAGTTCTTGAAGATTTTTCAATCTCACATGAAACCGATGTGGTTTCCGCACATCGAATGCCACAAGCGATGTTGGATTATGCAAAGCAAGCAAGTGAACGTGGTATCAAAGTAATTATTGCCGGCGCAGGTGGAGCTGCTCATCTTCCAGGAATGATTGCATCAGCAACTCCTCTGCCAGTGATTGGTGTGCCGGTTCCGCTTTCTCAACTTGATGGAATGGATTCACTGCTTTCAATTGTCCAAATGCCAGGTGGTGTTCCTGTCGCAACTGTTGGAATTGGAAACGCTAAGAACGCAGGTTTGCTAGCTGTAAAGATTCTTGCAACAAACGATGCAGCTTTATCGGAACAAATGAAAACTTATATGCAAGATCTTGAAAGCCAAGCGAAAGCAAAAGGCGAAGTTGTTAGACGCAAACGTCAAACACCTGGATTCACAAATTGATGCAAACCAATCTTTACGGCACTGATGAGTTGGTCGAGAAGATTCTCGATAACGCAATTAATTGGGCTGTAGTTGGTCTAGGTGCTGATGATTCCAAACCCGCATTCGGAGTTGCGAAAATTCTGCAGCAGCATGGCAAGAAAATCATTCCAATCCATCCACGTGCAGAAGTTGTGCACGGCGAAACGGGTTACCGCACGCTGACCGATGCGATTGCTGCTGGCCACCAAATCGATGTGGTTGATTGTTTTGTGGCAGCAAAAAGAGTTGGTCAGATTGTTGATGAAGCCATTGCACTGAAACTTCCAGCGGTATGGATGCAGTTGGAAATTGTTGACGAAGATGCGGCGCAGCGAGCGGTAGATGCCGAGATGGATGTCATCATGGATCGCTGCCCAGCAATTGAGTGGCGCAGGTTAGGCAAGTAATGAATCCAACTGTCAGCATCATGATTCCAGTGCTCAACGAAGAGCGCTATTTATCTCAAGTTGTAGAGGCAAGCCTCAATCAGGATTACCCAAACCTCCAACAGTTGATTTTGTCTGTTGGCCCATCTCATGATCGCACCGAAGAAATCGCACGGGAGCTTGCTGCAGCCAATCCAAAGATTGTTGTTGTGACGAATGAAACTGGCAGAACACCGGATGCGTTGAATTGCGCAATTGCGGTGGCAACTTCCGAAATTTTAATTCGCTGTGATGGTCATGCTTTATTACCAACCAACTATGTGTCGATGGCGGTTGATACTTTGCAGCGAACCGGTGCAGACAATGTTGGCGGCATCATGGATGCAGAAGGTGAAACTCCATTCCAAAAAGCAGTTGCATGGGCAATGACTTCAAAATTAGGGGTTGGTGCTGCAGCATTTCATGTTGGCGGAATTGAAGGTGAAGTGGAAACTGTTTATCTCGGTTGCTTTAAAAAATCCGCACTTGATCGTGTAGGCGGTTATGACTCGGCAATGACTCGTGCACAGGATTGGGAAATGAATCACCGCATTAGAAAAACCGGCGGAAAAATCTGGTTCAATCCAAACTTAAAAGTCACTTACCGACCACGTCGCAATGTTAAGTCTTTGGCCACTCAGTACTTGCAATACGGTCAGTGGCGCCGCCGAGTTATGAAAATGCATCCAGAAACCGCAAAAGGTTTGAGCGCTTTGCGCTACTTCGCACCACCGCTTGCATTGCTTGCGAATCTAGTAGGAACGATTGCTGGTATAGCCGGTTTAGTTTTGAGTAGTTGTCTAGTTTTAGGTTTTGTTATTCCGCTGACTTACATTGCGGCTATAAAATTCATAGGCTGCTTTGTCGCACGCGATGTAGATTTAAAAACTAGATTCTTCATTCCAATCGCACTTGCAACTATGCATATGTCTTGGGGCTGGGGTTTCCTAACCAGCCCACACGTTAAGAAGGTCTGAATCAGAATATTTAAGCTGGTGAGCAATCTGTTTCGTCAGCATTACGACCTTCGGTTGGGCCGTACAAACTAGAAGTAGCTTTAACTTTAACTCTTACTTCATGTGGGTCGTTCCAATTTTCGCCAACCACGACCACAAGTCCAGTAGGTAAGTCACCTTGTTTTTTCAAAGTTTTAATCTCAGTGATTCCCATTGCGGTTGCAAGAGTTTGTGCTTGTTTCATTTTGCTCTTCAGAGCATAAATTGCGGTGTCTTCGCCCATGGCCTTCAAAGCGTTTGCAGTGCCTTTGACGTTGTAACCAAGCGCAGTAAACAACTTAGCTTTTTCTGCTGCTAACCCCGAAGTGTCAGTTGCATTTAAAACCGAGAGATAGACATCAGCAGGTGCAACAGTCAACGGTTCGCCATTTGGTCCATTGTCAGGTGGCTTAGGCCACTGAATGTCTTTTTTTAAAGCTGTCCAAAGTTCTGTTGCTTTTTCGGAGAACACAACTTTGACCCAGTTATTTGGATCTGGTTTCCAAGGTGCAGTGATAAATCGAACACTACTTGGTTTGAGCTCTTGCATGTTGAATGCAAGTTCTTTTAGTCCATCGACAGAACCTAAAGCTTCATCGGTTGTTAATGACCCAGTTACGGCATTAATCAATCCAGTCACTTTAATTGGATTTAGTAAAACACCTTTGCTTGTGGCTTTGCGAACCATCGAAGCAAGAAAATCTTGTTGGCGGCGAATACGTGAGATATCACCACCATCACCCACAGTTTGTCTAGCACGCACAAACGCGAGCGCGTCCTTGCCGTAAACAGTCGACCAACCTTTTGGAAGATTTAGATGACTCTTCTTGTCATTGACTGCAGCGGTTAAGCACACATCAACACCATCTAGAGCATCTACGACATTCTTAAATCCTGTGAAGTCGACAATGATGAAGTGGTCAATGTTGATGTCTGTGATGGTCTCAATAGTTTTGATCACACATGCCGCGCCACCGCGACCAAAAGCTTCGTTAAATCTGCCGTTATATCCTTTTGAGATGGTGCCATCTTCGCGAACACAGTCCGGCATGTCTACTGAGGTGTCGCGCGGAATGCTGACAGCGGTAGCCCAGTCTCGATTTTCAGAAATGTGAACCAATATGTTCGTGTCCGAACGCTGCCCACCAAATTGGCCAGCATGACCGAATCCTTTTCCTTGACCTGCGCGAGTATCTGAGCCAATTAGCATGATATTGATTGCTGGGCCGGGTTCTGGACGATTAGGACCGAGTTTGTCATCGACATTTTCGGTCTGAATATTTCCAACTGCGGAGTTGATATAGGTAATAGCGCCACCACTTATCACGGTAGCAATTAGGACACCTAAAGCAGCAATTCGGGCAATGCGGGAAATATTCAAAACAGGTCTTTCTTTTATCTGTGCGTATTCTGCCTGATTTTTGCACACTGCAAGTTATTCTCTTGGAGAACGCAATTCATTGAGCCTTATTTCCTATTTTTGAGGCAAAATTGGCTAAGTGGCGTGTTCTTCCCTCACGCCTGGAGGTTCAACAAGTGCGTGTAATGAAAATCTGGACTAAGCGACTATTCGCTCTAGTCGGATTCACGGTTGTTAGCTCCCTTGCGTTATCACCCATAACTTCTGCAGCAGTAACTCCACCAACAATTTCAATCGTAAAAATCAGTCCAGAGACTTGGAATATTTCCAACACCAAATTGTTGATTAAGGGCCACCTAGATGCTCCCGGAAAATGGCGAGTAGATCTGATCAATTTATGTACAGGTGAAACAGCAATAAGTCAGACTGGTGAAAAATCTGAAGCCGGCGACTTTGAAGTAAATTTGAACTCAAATGCGACTGAAGAAATAGTCGGTGGACCCTTCCAAGTTGTTCTGACACCCTCGATTGGTTCGAAACTTGGAACAGCAAAAAAACAATATGTAAAAATTATTGAAGCACAACCGGGCACAACTCAAAAAGAGATTCTCTGCGAAAACGCTGCACGATTCGTAAGCCAAAACACTGTAACAGGACAGATTTTGGCAATAAATAACTCTGCAAAACTAAATGAACTTGAAACAACAACAGCGGTTCTTTTTCCTTACTCATCAGACGATGTTTCAATCGCAGCTTTTGCAACCAACTATGCTGTTGTTACGGATCAACTCGTTTTGACTACCAATGTGAAAAAGCTTTCAAAATCTGCGCTTCGCGAAATTCAGCGCCGACAAATCACCCATGTGAAAATTATTGGTTCTAAAGAAATGATTTCCAAAGAGGTTGCTACGAGCCTGAAAGCAGTCGGAGTGAAAACTCGAAGGTTTGACGGTTCCGATGTTTTCGCTTTAGCGCCAATTGTCTGGTCGACTTACACAGGTAGCCAATTAACAAATGCAGTTATCACTGATTTTTTGAGCAATAGCAGCGAGTTATTGCAGGCACTGGCATTTGCGAATGCGCAAAAGTCTCCGTTGCTGCCGGTCACAAATACCAAAACCAAAGTGTCCAAGGATTTGTTGTTAAGTCTTGGGATTACTTCAGGTAAAGCGGTGGTCAATCCTGTTAGTTTTTCTGACATTTCACTCGCCAAATTCTCTAACTTCACTCGCTTGTATTTTGCTGATGCCAAAGAGCTTTCTATTGAATTGGCTCAAGAGTTAGCAGATCAGCCGCACACTTTATTTGTCCGCGATAAGAAATCTGCAGTTTCAATTCTAGATTTGATTGCAACCACTAATCCAGTTTCGATTTGGCCCGCAGATAAATCCTTAAGTGATTTCGACGCGGCTTACATTTCTACGAGACCTTATGTACAAAAGATTTATGCAACCGATTTTTCTGCGACACTTTCTGACTCTCGAATTGCAGCTTATGCGAGAGAAATTTACAAACGTGATGCGCCAAAACCTTTAGCTGAATATGCGATGCCAGAAATCAAAGAACTTGTCGCTCCTGCTAACTTCGCATTTAGCGGTAGTGGTTGGGGCCACGGGATAGGTATGTCGCAGTGGGGCGCCTATGCGATGGCAAACGCTGGTAAATCCGCAGCAGAAATTTTGACTTACTACTTCACAGGAACCGAAATTGGTCCTGCAATTGATGACGCAGATGTTTGGGTGTCATTGCAAAATCGCATTCGCAGTCTGACGTTACGGTTGCGTGAAGTAAATGGTGACATTGGCACTTGGCGACTTACTGCCGATGATGGAACTTCTATAGATCTCACGGCGAACGAAACTGCTTCATTCACATTCGATGCGGATGCAATCACGGTAACGGTAAAAACAAGCAAAGACCAAACTCTCGGTCCTACCGAAAAAGTAGTTGCGACTTGGAGCGGAACTCGATTCGACAAAGACCTCGGTGATACCGCGTCAGCCATTCAAG
>JBDKLK010000014.1:0-16799 GCA_039795655.1 Actinomycetota bacterium | reverse complement strand
TCAAACTACTTGGTCAGAAGCGTAAACAAATTCCATCTTTAAAAGCAGATGTGCAAACTCAAGTTAGAGTGCTTGATAATCCGTCGATTGTTTATTTTGTTCGCAAACATTCAGCAGGAACTTTTGTTGGGCTATTCAATATGAGCCCTAACCGACACGAAGTGCATCTTGGATCACTCAAATATTTGGGCATAAATAATCCGTTTGATGTTCTGACTGATTTGCCATTGAGCACTTCTGGCGAGACTATAACTGTCGAGCCATACGGCGCGCTTTGGTTAGTTAATAATGATTAAGGAACTACTGGATCTACTACAGGTTCAGCCACGATGTATTCAACTTGGCTTAATTTGTCTGCGTAGTAATCATGGGCATCAGTGAACTCGAAATCCACTAGGTAGGTGCCTGCTTCCATAGTTGGCATGGTCACTTCCCAAGTGCCAAGACCTGTGATCAAAACTTCTGCACCCTTAACTTTTTTACCGTTGATGCGTACAGTGATTTCACCGCTTACACACATCGCAAAGTTGCTCAATCTGCGCGCTTCAACTGTGAACACTTCATGAAACTCTGACTGTGCGATTTGCAATTCGATTTCATCTAGCGATGCAACGTAATCACCCTCGAAAGGCACCCAAGTTCCTTGAGCAAGACTTCTAAATTCTTCAGTAGTGCCTCGGAAAACATTCATATCTAAACGAGAGCCGTTATTAATGCCGAACTTTTTGCCAGAAGCCATGCTTGAGTATTGCCAAATGCTCCAAGCAATATCAGAACCGTTTGTCCAAGGAGTTTGGTACTGACCGTTTGTGCAGACTGAACAAACTGGAATTGCACCAGTATTAATCAATGCAACCGCATCATCGTGTGACATCTGTTTGTAGCGTTTGGTTGGGTGCGCGTAATAGCGAGCCATCCACAATGTAATTGTGTCCCAGAACGGTTCATCTTTTAGTCGGGTACCTAAAAAGTTTGGACCACTGTAAACAATCGGCATTCGGCCTGTTCGTGCCTGCATTTCTAGCAGCCAAGTTTTTACCCAAAGAGAAACAGAAGATTTCTTAACACCGTCAGCAATGCCGCTCTTTGGAATGTCATCTCTTTCAACATCGAGAACGTAAGGCAAATCGAGAGCTTGGTAACCACCTAGTTCAGCAAGTCGAGATGCCGCAAGAATTGCTTCTTCGCGCGCATCTGCAATCAGTTTGGCTTTATTGTCTGAATGAATCATTCCTGGGAAGTGGTAAAGACCGGTGAAGATTCCAGCAGCTTGCGCAGCTGGTTTATCTTGGGCTGAGAACTTCTTCGCGTAATCATCCGCAAGTTTGCTGCCGTCAGATTTAATTGTTCCGTCAGACGCTTTTATGAAGGCAAATCGGATTCCTTTTGCATAAGCTTTTTCAAAATCAATTGGTTTTCCATCATCAAGTAAATCTGCCACACCATCATTGTTTGTGTCTGCCATATGTTGCCAGCGAGAAATGTCGACGCCCCAAATGCGTGATGGCGATCCTGGTCCAAATGCATCAATTGGATCTAGAGCAGGAGGTAAGACTGTGAAACTAACAATATCGCTCACAGCTATACCGCGGGCAGTAGTTGCACTTACTCGATATTGATAAACACCGGCTTCAATCGGAAGTTGAATTCTTGCAACCCATGCAGTTCGACCTACAGAATTTTGCGAACTAAGAGGTGTCCATATTTCAGAAACATTTTGTTCTGCTTGAATTGAAATAGATTTTCCAGCATCGAGAAAAGTTCCAGAAAGATTTATGAGAGCTGCAGAAGGAAAAGTCGCAGCATTTGTTTTGATTTTAATTGTGGGATCTGGCCTCGGCGGTACAACTCGAACAACAGTTTCCACCACCGTGGATTTCTTTACATTGATAGCTTGAATTTGGTAACGAAGTTTTTGTGGAGTGGATGGAGCTTTAACCGCCATCTCCCAGTTTCCATTCTTATTGGTTTTGGTACGTCCGTTAGTCAGAGTGGTCCAGCGATTGTTGCGCCAAATCTTGCGCTCAATCACAATTCCTTTGCGTGCTGGTTTGATAGTTCCACTAAGTACGAAGTTTCCTTTGACCACGATGCGTGCATGCGATGACGTGGCTTTAACTTTCACGGGAACGTTTGCTTTGCGAGCATCTGGCACTAAAGCTTGAGATGTAGTAAAAGGCAAAATCGAAAGAACAAGGGATAGCGCAATAACGCTAGAAATTTTGCGCATTTGTCACCCCTCGAATCGAATTTGCGGCGGTGAATTATCGCAGGTTTTCTGACTGTTAATCTCCGCCAGTGACCAGACGCGGTGCGATTTTATTTACGGCACTCTCAATCATTTGGGGAACTCCTTACCTGTTCATCAAGTATGCGCTTGAAGATTTTGATCCGATTTTCATCGTATTTGCCCGATGTGCACCAACTGCCGTTGTTCTACTAATAGTGGTTTGGCGACAAAACAAACTAAAACCCAACTGGAAGTTCTGGAAATACTGCACTCTATTCGCTGTCATGGAGATGGTTTTCCCTTGGTATTTTGTGACCGCAGCCGAGCAGACTGTCAGCTCAAGCCTGGCAGGTTTGATGCTGGCCATAGTTCCAATCTTCGCGGTGATTGCTGCAAAGTTTCGGGGTGAAGACAATGCATTTAATCTCCGTAGAATTTCCGGAATCTTTATTGGAATCGCAGGTGTTTTCGCTTTAGTCGGTCTAGATTCATTGAATTCAGACATAGACATAAAGGCAGTGTTGATGTTGTGTGGCGCTGCTTTGGGATATGCAACCGCTCCGGTTTTGATTTCAACAAAACTTAAAGAGGCTGACACAACTGCAGTTATCGCAATCTCATCACTCGCAGTTTCGATTATTTATGCACCTCTGCTGCCAAGTCATTTACCGACACACCAACCTAGTGTTAGTGGAATTGCAGCTGTTGTAACTCTTGCGGTTATTTCAACAATTCTTGGTTTCTGGGTATTTTTCGAGCTAATTGGCGAAATTGGTCCAATGAAAGCCACGCTTATTACTTACATCAATCCCGCAGTAGCAATTTTGCTTGGTGTGATTTTCTTGAGCGAACCACTAACAATAGGACTATTAATAGGTTTTCCACTGGTACTTGGTGGTTCTTGGCTCGCCTCAAAACATTAACGAATTAGCAAATCATTGTTTGGGTCGAGTGCCCAATAAACAACGCCATCCCAATCTCCAAAACCTTCATCCATTGAAATATGACCTGCGCCTTGCCAAATCACTGGTTTGATTTCAAGAGGCTCACCGAAAGTTTTCATTACACCTTCCGGAATCCAAGGATCTTTGTCACTAGCCAAAATGAAAATGTTTGGGCAAGCATTATTCATTTTTTGTTTCAACTCTTCATCAATTGGAATTTGAAAAGTAGGAGCGATCTTTAGCATTTTTGGATCTGCAGGTGCAACCAACAAAACTCTTTTTACAGTTATTGGAACTTCATGCTGCTTGGAATACATCATCCATGTAACGCAGCCCATTGAATGCGCAATTACAACGAGGGAATCGACTCCAGCATCTTTCATTAACTCAATCTCGGTTCCGAGCACTTCAAGCCAATCTGCAGCTACAGGCTGATCAGGGTTGGGTAACTGGGGATAGGCGACGTACAGTCCCTGTTTCCGCAGTCGCATTGCGAGGTTGCGCATCCAATGGCCCTCAGGCCGATGATTTTCCAACCCGTGAATAAGCAAATAACCCTGCATAAATCTCCCTATTTGTGCGTAAGAGTTCCACCGATTTGCGGTTCTGTCTAGGCAATGGTTGACTTAATCAAGTAATTGACCTAGTCAAGGAACCTTGTCAAAGAAAAGTCGAAATGTCCAAATCTGTAGAGAAGTTCACCGAAGTGTTCGGTTCGCTTTTGCGTTCAACATCTCGAGTTAAATCGCAGGTTTCAAACTATCAAGGCATTGATTTCACTGGCCTACGTTTGCTGAGCTATTTAATCAGCAATGGCCCAACTCGTTTGTCCGAATTAGCAGAAAAGCTTCTGGTGGATCCTGCGATTATCACAAGACAATCTCATGCCTTAATTGATGGTGGCTTTGTAATTCGCAAAGTTAATCCAAGTGATGCACGGGGTTCGCTTCTCGAAATTACTGAGTCTGGGATTTTGATATCTAAGCAACACCATGATGTTCGCTCAGAATTTTTCCAAAACGTTTTTGATGACTGGTCTCAAGAAGAAATAAATCAATTCAATAGTTACATGGAACGCTTCACAAAGGCGTTAAATGAAAAAGCAGTTGCGGCAACATCGCAACACAAAATAAAACAGGAGAGATAGTGAGTAAAGAACACGATCACCACAGTGCGAAATATCTATCGCATCATGAAATCGTGCCAATTCTGATTGGCTTAATGATGGGTATGTTTTTAGCAGCACTCGATCAAACAATCGTTGCGACAAGCATTCGCACAATTGGTGACGAACTAAACGGTTTGTCGCTCCAGGCTTGGGTAACCACTGCCTACTTGATCACTAGCACTATCACTACCCCGCTCTATGGAAAACTAAGTGATATTTACGGCCGCAAGCCATTGTTCATTTGGGCTATTTCATTCTTCATTGGTGGATCTCTTCTTAGTGCATTCAGCACAACAATGGGAATGCTGGCAGCTTTCCGCGCTGTTCAAGGTATCGGTGCAGGTGGTTTGTTCACATTGGCACTTGCAATCATCGGTGACATCGTTCCGCCACGCGAGCGTTCTAAGTACCAGGCGTACTTCATCGCTGTATTCGGCACTTCAAGCGTGCTTGGACCTGTAGTTGGTGGATTCCTTGCTGGTACAGATTCAATTCTTGGACTTGCTGGATGGCGTTGGGTGTTCTTTGTGAACGTTCCAATTGGTTTGATTGCACTATTCGTTGTGAATCGCACCTTGCATATTCCAAACTTCCATAAAGTTGATCACGCACTCGACTGGTCAGGCGCAATTTCATTGAGCGTTGCTCTGGTTCCGCTGTTGCTCGTTGCAGAAAAGGGTCGTGAATGGGGTTGGACCTCAAGCAATTCACTACTTTCCTACGGATTGAGCTTGATTGGTATTGTGTGGTTTGTTCGCGCCGAATCAAAGATTGGCGACGAAGCACTTATTCCATTGCGTTTGTTTAAGGACAAAACTTTCTCACTTCTAACCATCATCGGTGTAATCACCGGTATGGGAATGTTCGGTGGTTTGGCAGTTCTTCCGCTTTACCTACAAATTGTTGGTGGCGCATCACCTACTGAAGCTGGTCTGCAACTTCTACCGCTAACTCTCGGCATTATGAGCGGCTCAGTTTTCTCTGGTCAAATGATCAGCAAAATTGGTCGTTACAAAATGTTCCCAATTATTGGTGCAGTGTTGATGACTCTTGGTTTGCTTTGGATGACAATGCTTACTGCAGATACTGCATTCATCTACATTGCTGGAATGTCGTTGATCTTCGGCTTCGGTCTGGGTAACTTGATGCAGCCAACAGTTTTGGCTGTGCAAAATGCAGTTTCACCTCGCGACATTGGTGTGGCTACATCTTCAGTTACTTTGTTCCGTCAGCTTGGTGCAACATTAGGTACAGCAATCTTCTTGTCATTGTTGTTTGGCGCTTTGCCAACCAACGTTGGGGATCGTTTTGCTGAAGCTGCAAAGAATCCTGAATACATTGCTGCGATGAAAACCGACGTAATTGATGCAGCTGCAAACGGCACAATCACCGAAGCTAATTCGCACTTGTTGCAGATGAACCAAGGTGGAGGCGAAAATGTTTTCGATGACACTTCTTGGATTGAAGATGCAACTCCAGCTTTGGTCCGTCCAATCAAAGATGGTTTCACTGATTCGACGGTAATTGTTGTTCTGGTTGGCGCAATAACTACTGCCATCTCAATCATTTTTGCACTTTTTGTACCGAATAACCGACTTCGTGAACGTGACGAAGCGTTTGTCCCAGTTGCGGAATAGTGAAAGAATAAAAACATGAAATCATTACTTATTCGTTGGATTGCACTTGGCGGTGCTTTTTGGATTGCCGCCAAGTTAATCTCCGGAATTGAAGTCAAGGACGGCGATTTTGTTACTTACGCTGGGCTGGCTTTGATTTTCGGGTTAATCAACGCGACTATCGGAACGCTAACCAAAATCCTGACTTTCCCAATCACAATTCTTAGTATGGGACTTTCAATGCTTTTGGTTAATGGTGCAATGTTGTTGATTACTGACTCAGTAAGTGATTCATTGACAATCAATTCACCTGTCGATGCAATCCTTGGGGCACTGCTTATCGCAATCTCATCTGCAGTGATAAACAAACTTATAAGTTCATTCGTAAAGTAATCTAAATGGAACGAAGTTCGGAACCGGGTGAGTTTTATCTTGGTGTTGGAGTTGGTCCACACCCAGTACCTCACCCGGTTGGCGAACAATTTGATCCAGAACTCCTAAAAAATGGAGATCGGCGAAATGTCGCTGATGAATTTCGTTACCTCACTGTTGCCGCCATCCGCGAAATACTTGCGACTCGGAGAATTCCCCTCGAAATCGCTATAGAGAATTGGCAGCACGATTTGAATATCGGTTCGTTGGTTAGAACCTCAAATGCATTCAATGTAAACAAGTTTCACATCATCGGTGACAAGCACTGGAACCAACACGGTGCATTAATGACTGACAAATACATCGATATTCAACATCACAAAACTGTAGAAGAGTTCAAGCAAGATTGCACAAGCCGCAACCTCCCAATTATTGGCTTTGAAAATATGGTCAATGCAAAAGCAATTGAGGCTCAAATACTTCCTGAAAAATGTGTATTGCTGTTTGGGAATGAGGGCTTAGGACTCAGTGCGGAAGCGCTCGCAGTTTGCGATGATTTCTTTGAAATCTCGCAGGCAGGCTCTGTGCGATCTATGAACGCATCTGTTGCTGGGGCAATCGCAATGTATGCCTGGAGAATTCAGCATAGGAGTTGAGATGACAGAACTAACTACACATTGGACTGAAATCCATCAAACCAAAGACAAAGATGTCAGCTGGTGGCAAGAATCTCTATGGCTAGATTTTCTTAAGTTCACCCAACCTTCTGGTGCTGCAATAGATATCGGAGCAGGCCAATCTCCAATCGGAATCGAATTGGTAAAAGCTGGCTACAGTCCTGTGTACATAAATGACTTAGCAGTGAATGCACTAGACAAATCAGTAGCGACCGCAAAAGCTGAAAACATTGAACTCATTGCATTGCCTGGCGATGTTTTAAATCTAGATATTCCGACGAAAGTGAATTTATGGCACGACCGCGCCGTTTTTCACTTTTTAACGGACGAAGCAGATATTGCGAAATATCGCACAAAAGTTACGGAGAGCACTGCACCAAATGCAGTAGTTGCCATAGCAACCTTTTCTGAAGCCGGTCCAGATCAATGCAGCGGATTAAATGTGAGGAAATACTCCCCGACTGAACTTACTGAGTTTTTTTCACCAGAATTCAAGGCTTTACATTCCGAAAAGAGAATTCACAAAACTCCATGGGATTCTGAACAAGAATTCAGTATCGCAATATTGCAAAAGAATTAAACAGTCTGTTTGATTGCAGCAATAAAAGCATCCACATCTTGTTCAGTGGTATCCCAAGAGCACATCCAGCGACATTCACCAGTTGTGTGATCCCAAACATAGAAATGAAAATCTTCTTGGAGTTTGGAAATTACTGCTTCGGGCAAAATCGCAAACACCGCATTCCCTTGAACAGGTTTTGTAACTTGCACATGATCTTTTACCCCGTCGGCTAAACGTTGTGCCATTTCGTTTGCGTGCGATGCATTGCGCTTCCATAAATCGTTCTCGAGGAGGGCTAGCAATTGAGCGCTAATGAATCGCATTTTGCTAGAGAGTTGCATAGCGGACTTGCGAACATAAGGCATTGCAGCTGCGATTTCAGAATTAAATGTAATCACAGCTTCGGCACCGATGGCACCGTTCTTTGTGCCACCAAATGAAATTGCATCGATGCCTGCATCAACTGTGAACTTTGCAAAGTCTGCTCCTAGTGCAACTGCTGCGTTTGCAATTCGTGCCCCATCGAGATGAACTTTTAATCCAAGTTTGCGAGCATGCGTTGTAATAGCTTTGATTTCATCAATGGAATAGAGCGTTCCGTATTCGGCGGTTTGAGTAATCGAAACCACTGCAGGTTGGGCGCGATGAACGAAACCAAAATCAAAAGCGTGTACATCAATCAGTTCAGGTGTGAGTTTGCCGTCTGGTGTTGGAACTGTCCAAAGTTTGAGTCCAGCGACTTTTTCTGGTGCTCCGCCTTCGTCAGCGTTGATATGCGCAGTGTTTGCGCAAATCACAGCTTCCCAAGATCTAGTCATGCTTTGCAGGGCAGTCACATTTGCGCCGGTGCCATTGAAAACCGGAAAAACCTCAGCGGTTGGTCCAAAGAGTTCTTTGACCTTAGTCTCTAGTTTGGCTGTTATTTCATCATCGCCATATGCGGTCTGATGGCCAGTGTTGACTGCTGCCATGGCTGCAAGGACCTCAGGGTGCGCGCCTGCATAGTTGTCAGAAGCAAATCCGCGCCAGGGTTTTGAAATCTCTAAACTCACCTTCACACACTACTTCAACCGCTAATTGCGGGTAGGGTTTGCGCAGATTTAAGGAGAGCCATGGCTAAGGAAATTGAATTTTATGGTGCTGATTGGTGTGGGGACTGCCGTCGTACTGAAAGACTTCTAAATGAACTAAATGTTGCTTATGTAAAGCATGACGTTGAAAAAGATAGTGCCATGGCTGACAAAGCTGTAGAAATCAGTGGCAAGCAAAGCATCCCTGTAGTGGTTTTCCCTGATGGAGAATATTTCGTGGAACCATCAGATCCACAAATGCGCGAAAAGCTTGTCGCACTAGGCATCATCTAGTGTCCAAGCTCCTTTCTGAATTCATCGGCACATTCTTACTGGTCTGTGCCGTTGTGGGTTCTGGAATTATGGCTACAAATCTCACCGATGATGTTGGCCTGCAACTTGTCATCAACACAATTTCAACTGTAGCTGCACTTTTTGTTTTGATTTCACTGTTTGCGCAAATCAGTGGGGCACATTTCAATCCAGTTGTCAGCCTTTATGTCGTATGGCAAAAACAAATTTCAGTTTCTACAAGCCTGCAATATTCGATTGTCCAAATAATTGGCGCAATTTGCGGTGCTGAGTTTGCTGAATTGATGTTTCATGAATCACTTGGAAATTTCTCCCAAAAAGTTCGGTCTGGAACAGGACTTTGGATAAGTGAGATCCTCGCTACAGCTGTTCTTGTCATAATTATTTCTTTCGCCCTCAAAAACAAAATTAAGGCGTCTGTAGTAGTCCCAGCCTGGATTGGTGCTGGGTATCTTTTTACCTCTTCCACAATTTTCGCAAATCCAGCGGTGACAATTGGAAGGGCATTTTCCGATAGTTTCGCTGGAATTCATCCAAATTCCACCATTGGTTTCATCATCGCACAACTCATAGGCCTAATAATTGGCTCAGTAATTTCAAACTCGATTCACAAGGATTCAAATGTCTGATCTCAAGAAGCCAAGCGTTTTATTTGTCTGCGTACACAACGCAGGACGTTCGCAAATGGCTGCAGCATTCTTGACTCATTTGGGCAAAGGTGAAATTGAAGTTCGCTCGGCTGGATCTATGCCAGCAGAAGTGGTTAATCCTGCTGTGGTTACAGCACTTCAAGAAGTAGGTATCGATATCTCTTCAGAAATCCCAAAGGTTTTAACAACAGAAGCTGTTAAAGAATCGGATGTAGTTATCACTATGGGCTGTGGTGATGCTTGCCCAATTTTCCCGGGCAAGGTTTACCTCGATTGGCAGTTGCAGGATCCTGCAGGACAAGGCGTTGAAGCAGTCAGACCGATTCGCGATGAAATCGAATCTCGAATCAAAGATTTGATTGACAACTTGCCAAAGCTGATTAAGCCTTAACTAATCAGTTTAGGATCAAAACCAGCAGGTAATTCCAGTCGATATTCATTCATAAGCTTTTCATCCATCAAGATTTCTCTGGTGGACTTGTCACTCACGATTACACCGCCAGACAAAATAACAGCTCGCGGGCAGAGTTCAAGGGCATAAGGCAAATCATGAGTCACCATCAAAACTGTGATGTCAAGACTTTTAACAATTTCCGCTAATTCACGACGACTTGCTGGATCTAGATTCGAGCTAGGTTCATCCATAATCAAGATTTCTGGTTGCATTGCAAGAACTGTCGCAAGTGCAACTCTGCGGCGCTGACCGAATGACAAGTGATGCGGGGCTTTATCAGCGAACTCCAGCATTTTCACTTGGTTCAATGCCCAATCCACACGGTTCTTGAGTTCTTCCCCGCGCAAACCAAAGTTGAAAGGACCAAATTCAACATCTTCACGAACTGTTGGCATGAAAAGCTGATCATCTGGATCTTGAAAAACAATTCCAACCCGACGGCGAATTTCTAGCAAATTATTTTTGTCATTTGAATCGAGTCTGAGTCCAGCTACTTCTACATCTCCAGAGCCACTGAGAATTCCGTTGAGATGAAGTACCAATGTTGTTTTACCAGCGCCGTTTGGACCAAGCACTGCAACTCGCTCGCCTTTTTCGAGTTCAAGATTCACACCAAACAATGCTTGATGTCCATCTGGATAAGCGAATGCAAGATTCGATACTTTCAAGCTTTTCATAAATACATTCCAATCAAAAGAACGAATAGTGCAGCGATGGGTAGGACTGAAACTTGTAGCCAGTGACTTGCTTTTGCGGAGGAATGTGAAACCTGCGGCATCTGTCCATTAAATCCTCGGGACAACATTGCAAGGTGCACTCTTTCACCACGTTCATAAGAACGGATAAACAAGGCGCCTGCAACCTGCGCAACTATTTTCCAGTCGCGCGGACCTTTCGCGATAAAGCCGCGAGATTCACGAGCAGTTTTCATGCGATGCAGTTCATCTGTGATAACTGCTGAATAGCGCAACATAAATGTTGCAATGTTTATCAGCAATGCTGGGACCTTGAGGTGTGCAAGCCCGTGCAAAATGTCTCGCACGTTAGTTGTGGATGAAATCAAGATCGAAATCAATACACCCAGAGTGCTTTTTAGGAGTACGGAAATACCGGCATTTAAACCTGGCTCAGAAACGGTTAATCCTGCAATCTCAATAAAAGGTCCTTTGCCTAAGAAAGGCATCAACACAGCAAAAATAACGAATGGAATTTCTACAACCATTCTCTTTAAAGCTGTACCGATGGGGAGCTTGGCTGCAATGATTAATGCGAAGACAATTGCAAAATATCCTGCAAAAGACGGGTAATTCGAAGCAGGAGTCAAAACTGCAATTAGCAAAAAACTGAATGCTGCTACGAGTTTTAGATGCGGTGGAAGGTCGTGAATGTAAGTGTGTCGGTGAATGAATAAGTGATCACCGATTTGGTGGCCATGCTGATGGCTATCAGGCACCGGATTTTGGCTTTCTTACATAGAGATACAAGCCAGTTCCAACTAATCCAGTTGCAGCAATTCCACTTATTCCAGCAAGAGCACCAGAAATTAATTCATTATCAATTCCAGCTATTTGGTACCCAGCCAATGCTGAGCCACTGGTAGCTGATTCTTTTTCTTGCTCTGCAAAACCTAAATCGATTGCAACCTTATTCAAACCATCCGGGTGGCTGGAAGCGAAATAACTAACACCACCTGCAAGAACACCACTGATTAACAAAATAGCTACTGTGTACTTTTTCATTATTTAAGTTCTACATTCTTGATATGCAGATTGCTTTTTTCACGTAAACCTTTTGCGCCAGCAACAAGATCTGCTCGGGTTGAAAGTACTGCGCCAACTGTGAGAGCGGTAATCACTGCTTCACCGATTCCGATGAGCAAATGAACAGAAATCATTGCACCAAGCACTTTAGAGATATCGATGATTCCACTTCCGCCAACCGCATATTCCATTACGAATCCGAGTGCTGAAAGCGGAACAGAAATGAAGGCGGCTATTGCACTTGCGACAACAATCCCTCTTTTATTTTTGCCGAGCAACTTTGAGACAAGTGAAAACACAAGCCATCCTGCAACAACGGTGATTACACCCATGTTCAGAATGTTCAGTCCGATTGCACTTAATCCACCATCAGCAAAAATGAAAGCTTGTAATGCCAGCACAACAGTCATAGACAAAAGCGCCACCCAGGGACCAACCAAGATTGCAGCCAGCGCACCACCTAATAAATGGCCGCTTGTTCCAGCAGCGACTGGGAAGTTGAGCATCTGAACTGCAAAGATAAAAACGGCGGTTAGGCCGGCCATAGGAGCAACTTCTTGTTCCATGCTGCCACGAGACTTCTTTAAGGCAACTCCGATCGCTACACCAGACACGGCTACAGCAGCCGCTGAAACAGGCACATTGATAAAGCCATCAGGAATATGCATTTACCCTCCGAGCGGAGGTTATCAGCAATCCTTCGCAACTGCAAAAGATTTGCAATAAGACCTATTTGCGGTTCAAGTACGCGTATCCGGCACTCAAGCTGGCAGCGATCGTCAACCATATTTGGTACGGAAACAGCCACCAAAACATCGCGGGATAAAGATTTGAGATTGAGATCAACAACCCCAAGGTGGTCAGAGCAGCAAAACAGAGCCAAACACTGGCTCTGACTAGATTCTTGGTGCGATAAAAATCCCACGACCAAGCGGATGCAAAAACCACACTAGCAGTGAGAGTTAGCATCCAAAGAAAAGTTTCTGAAATTGTTGCATTTAGTGAAACCTGAACTCCAGCTAATGCGAGGACAAAA
Organism: Actinomycetota bacterium; assembly: GCA_039795655.1. Classification (GTDB taxonomy): domain Bacteria; phylum Actinomycetota; class Actinomycetes; order S36-B12; family UBA5976; genus JAFMIT01. The sequence goes on along the minus strand of JBDKLK010000014.1, from coordinate 3,948 downwards.
AAGTTATAAGGCCAAATCAAACCGAACACAAAATTTGGTGGTTGCCAGAATGGTTTGTTAAGCGAGTTGTACCAATCACTGCTGCTATCTACCCATAAACCAGAAACTGCGGCATAAATAACCACAACCAGAATTGAGTAAGCAGAAGCAACAAATTGCATTTAGGAGAGCAAACCTAAAACCGCACCAACAAGTGTTGCATTCAAAATGTCACTGCCAACTTCTATTAACCATACTTTCAAACCATGACCACCAAATAGTCGATGTGAAAGTGAAGCTGCTGCGGCACTACCAATTCCAATAAATGAGCCGATCATTGCACCACTCACTAGGTTTATTTCCCCCAGATTCGTTGCGCCATACCAACCGATTACTACTGCGATTGTGAAAGTTTGAACAAAAACACCGACAATGGTTAAACCAAAAACAGTTCCCATACTTTCGGTTCCTGGTTGATCATCTGGTGATTTACCCATTGCTCGCCACCAGACTGGAAACATCGTCTTAGGGCTGAACCAAGCGAAGCCGGCGACAAAATTCGCAAGAGAAGCAATCAAGACAGCTACATAATTAATTTCTGGATAAATCATTTGTTTCCTAACTTGCGATGAGTGAGTAACTTTATGGCCAAATTTGCTTTAATTGTCAGGTTTCTCAATTAGTTTGCGCAAGTCATTTATCGAATGACAAAAACGTCCTCAATCACTTGAGTTGAAGATGTTGGAAACAAATGACTTTCAGCAGTTTCCAAGCCAACCGGCTCCGAGCACGGTGGAACTGAAAGGTGACGTGCAACACCTCTCCTTATCGGAGGATTGAATTTCGGATAGGACCTCAATGGCCCAAAACAATCACCCAAATACTGTGCTCTGCCTAAATCCAAACCAATATCAAGCGGTTTGCGGCTGCGGCTGGAGCAGCACAATTGATAGATTCGAGCACGTAGATCTACTGCGAGCGATGCATGCCCACGCAGTAGTCACCTTTTTAAGTTACAAAAACTAAGGACTTTAGGCTCACGCAAAAGGCCTGCAAGATTTCTAGCCTTCTGCCGTGGTGCGCACTTATTTAGTAACAGGTTCTAACTCCGAAGTTGGAGCCTTAGTTTGTGCAAAGCTCAAGTGCACAGAAAATCGTGTAGTGCGTGTTGATGCCCACGGGGGTGACATCAATGCCGACTTAAGCACTGCTCCAGGTCGACTTGAATTAGCAGAACGCGCCATCGAACTTACAGGTGGCCAGGTTGACGCGATTATTACGACATCAAACACGAACGTAAACAAGCCTGTTGCCATTTCGAATAATTTTTACGGCATAACGCAACTTATTGAAGCACTCAACGATGAACTTAGAAAAAGTTCTACACCGCGGGTCGCAATCCTAAATTTTTATGATGAAACAAAAAGTATTTCTACCGAACTGCTTGAGTCGATTCTGCATGCTACTGAAAAGAAAGCTCTGAAAATAGCTCAACAGATCTTGGAAACTACTCCAGATTTGGCTCAGCAAAATTATGTGACAAGCCAAAAAGCATTGCAGTCTTGGGTTTATGAAACTGGACAAAAAAAGTTTCTGCGTAAACGCAAAATATTCGTTAACTCCGTAACTGCGAATAAAACTGCATCAGCTAGCGAGATTGCTGAATTGCTGATTTGGTTAGCAAGCCCAGCTAATCAAACCCACAATGGCGAAGTTTTCAACGCTAATGCGTTAATTGAACTAAGTCCAGCCCTCTAGTTCAAATTAGCTAACGCTCTTTGCACATACGGCGTCAATTCCTCAGCCAATGATTTCGCATAAGTTGCAGAGAAATGTTTGTCATCGATGTATTTGAGAATGTTGTTATCAACCGGACTACAGAATCCGTCAGGGCACAAAACATCAGTCAAATCAGCAATTTCTACAAAATAGTCTTGATTAACTTTTTGCCCAAATTCCGAATCCGAGTAATAAAAGCTAGTAGCGCCGATACCGCAAACTTCTTGGAAGTTATCGTTACTTGCGATGCAATCTGGGATAAAGAATGGGAATCGTGGCGTGCTTCTTACGCCGAGCACAGGAATGCCAGCAGATTGGAATGACTTTAGTAATTCTTCATCAGACTTAATTACTTCTTCATGGGATTGATCAAGAGTGGCATGTGTGGTTTCCATAATCACTAAATCTGGTTTTTTCTCAGTCAACATCTGCGACAAAGTTTGGCGCCAGTTTTCACAAAAACTTATATACACATCTTCTGGGTGAGTGCAACCTTCTTTGACCATAACCAGTAGATGCCAGTTATTTTGATCAGCGGTTGCTTCCAAAGCGTCATACCACTGACCTGCGGTAGAAGTGCCAACAATCACAATTGTTGTCTCAGAATTAATGTCACCATGAGAACAGACTTCAACAATTCCTGGCTGGCAATCCATGAACCTGTAAGACGGACCGTCATTTAAAGCTTGTTCGATAGGTGGAACTAGATTCTCAATCGATTCATTATTTGAAGAAATCGGTGACCCTTGCATAACAATCACAAGCATCGGCACTACTACAAGAACAGCGCCTTGTGTAAAAATCTGCTTGTTTTCTTTTAGCTTGTTGACGAATGAGGTTAACTTATCTGCGAACTTTTGCATCAACCAAGCTAGAAGAATCGAAACTATTGTTAATGCTATTGCGTAATACCATGTGATTTGGTTTGGGTTGTCTCGCACATTATCCAAAATTGCTTGCGGAACCTTTGAATTACGATTGATGTCAGTGTAATAGCGGAAGACAATCATCACTGGCCAATGAATTAAGTAAATGCCGAAAGTGATTCCGCCAACGAACTGCATGTATTTGTTATTTAAAAACTTTTGGAAAAGCGCATCCTCTTTAGTTGGTGCCAATAAACAAATTGCCGCGAGTAGGCCGAATGCTGGCCTTACCCATGTACCAAGTGGTTCAAGGCCGAATATTGGCATTACACCCAGCAGAAGTAATCCAAAGAAGAGCGCGTCAGCAATTCGGATTTGCAAAACAGTTTTGCCGTATTGCCAATTCAATCCACCGAGAACAAGCCCGAGCAAAAATGCCCAAATCCAGTTAGTCGACGCAAAGTGATACGAGGTAGAGCCATCAAAAGAAAGTGCATCAAGAACTCCAAGAAAAACTGCTAGAAAACCAAAGAGGATTAAGGCGAGATTGCGATTTTGTTGGTTCATGTTTACTGCAACGCGAGAAACTACATAGCGAACTGCTGCCAAAACGAATGCAAACTGAACAAGTACCGACATTGCCCAAAGACTTAAGGATGGACTTAAAATTGATGATCGTTCCCAGTAAGTAGATGCATTTGAGATTTCGTAATAGTTTCCGTAACCAAGACTCATAGCGAAGATAGATTTCAGCCAGTCACCGCGATGAACTACATCGACACTCGTTACAACCCAAATCGCTATGACGAAAAGCACAATGTGCATAGGGAGCAAAAGTCGCCATAGTGTGCTGCGTAGGTCGGGCCAAAAATTGAGCTTCACACCGGCAGCAACTGCTCGCTTGATTTTTCCACCACTTAGGAATCCTGTGATTACGAAAAACAAGCTGATGCCAGAAGTCAGACCTGAAATTGTTGAGTAGTGAGCTGCTAGAACGATGAATGCTGCGAGAACTCGCAACCCGTTAATTTCTTTAATGAATCTAGGCTTTTGCACCTGCGTAGCGTACGCATTTGGGCGAAATTCAGGACTTTTTCCCCTTAGTTTCGGGATACCCCCAGGGGTAACTTTCAGTCAGGAGGTCTGAACTGGCTCGTCATGCATGAAAAGCCTGAAATTTCAGAAAAACCGTGAAGAAACTAGTTGTTCTAGGAGCCGGAACCGCCGGCACAATGGCCGCAAATAAATTGCGTAAGAAACTCTCAAAAGAAGAATGGTCAATCACAATGGTTGATCAAGACGATAAACATATTTATCAGCCAGG
>JBDKLK010000013.1:0-16809 GCA_039795655.1 Actinomycetota bacterium | reverse complement strand
CCATTCAAGTGATTGGTCCGAATGAATCAACAAGTAGTGGACGGCTTTACCGCTATGGCAGCTTGAGAGTCAAAGCTGCCGCTTCTACTGAAACCTATGTTTCAGGTATGCAAGTAACAAATCGAGTTAGTTTGCACGATGAATACATTTATGGGATTGGCGAAGTCTCAAACTCTTGGCCAACCGAATCACTAGCGGCTCAAGCGATTGCGGCTCGTTCTTTCGCTTACAACCGCGCCTACAACTCAGACGGCTCCTTGAATTCGCGAATGGGTGCTTGTGACTGCATGGTTTATGACGACATTCGAGATCAAAACTATGTCGGATGGTCAAAAATAAACAGTTCTGGTGGCGACCGTTGGAAAGCAGCTGTCGATGGCAGCACCATCGATGCAACCCATAGCAATTTCGTTTTGTACAACGGAAAAGTCGTCCAAACTTTCTTTGCTGCCGCCACTGGTGGCTACACCCAGAACAATGAAGACGTTTGGGGCGGAACTCCTCGACCTTATTACCGCGCTGTTGTAGATCCTTGGTCTTTAATGCCGGAATCTGCGGTTTCAGTAAGCGTTTGGAGTCCGCGGGTTCGTTCACAAGAAACTGTTGCGGCTGCATTTGGTTTAGCGGATGTTGCTTACCTTGATTTATCTGATCGATATGTTTCAGGTGGCATCAAAACAGCCGTTGCGTATTCAACTAGTGGGGCGAGTGCGACTATCTCTGGTGAAAAATTCCGTTCAAGAATTCAGTCTGTTGATGGCGACACATTGCAAAGCACTTGGATTTGGAAAGCACTGGTTTCATTCACTGAAACCGCAGCTCCAAACTTCTCGAAATCTGTATTGACCGAACGCAGCTTGGGGTTTGCAAAAATTCCAGGTGCAACATCAACCAGCCTGGTTTTGGTCCAGAACAATTCTGCTAATTCTGAAACTTTGGCACTTGCTGCTACATATGCAGGAGTTTCAAAATCCGCATTACTCGTAACAAAGGCAAGTAATGATGTCGAACGAATAACTCAGTATGTAACTGAAAAAGGAATTACTCAGGTGACCGTTATCGGTCAAATTGATGAAAATATCGTTTCTGCGATTCAAAATCTTGGAAAAACAGTCACACGGATTTCTGGAGACAACACATTTTCTCTAGCAAATAACGTTGCGCAGAGTTTGGATTCCTCGACTGGAAAGAAATATGTTTTAGTCAACTTGAATAATCCGGGGCAACTTGCGGTAGCGACCTCACTTGCTGTTAGGACAAAGCGGGCGCTGTTATTAACTGGCAATGGTTTGCTGAATCTAGAAACCGCACAATTCTTGATGGGTACGGATTCACCAGACGTGATTGTGGTTGGTTCAACTGATGACATCTCCAACGCAGCTATGGCTGCCATTGAAAATGCCAAACGTTTGGATACAACAGACCTTGGCGAGGCTTCTCTTAATGTGCTCTACCAAAATCAAGACACTACGCGTGGCTTAGTTGTTATGGGGGATGAGACGCCCGTTTGGAAATCATTGTTGCTAGCCGCAACTGGACTACCGGTTATTTTGGACCAAGACACAATTCGCGCGAAAGCGATTAAGTGGTTGCGCCGACAACCGCTTTCAACAGTCGTTGTTAACCTCGATGCCGCTGAACTATTTGTGACTAAAGTTCGACGTTCGTAAACAGAGGGAGATTTAGTGGAAGCCATTTTGCTTGTCGGTGGACAAGGTTCCCGACTTTCTCCGCTTACTTTGACCACTCCAAAACCAATGTTGCCAGTGGCTAATGTTCCTTTCACTGCGCATCAAATAGCTAAAGCCAAAGCTGCTGGAATTACTAAAATCATTCTGAGTACAAGCTACAAGTCAGAAGTTTTTGAAGGTTATTTTGCAAATGGTGAGAACTTTGGGATTGAAATTCAGTATGTAACTGAAGAATCGCCGCTTGGAACTGGTGGAGCAATCCGCAATGTTTCATCAGCCCTCGAATCATCAGCAGACGAACCAGTTTTTATTTTCAATGGTGACATCCTCAGCGGGCATTCCCTCGAAAAACAGCTGGCGAACTTTCAAACAAACAATGCCGCTGTTTCTCTACACTTAATTGAAGTTGAGGATCCAAGACCATTTGGTTTGGTGCCAACAAACTCTGCTGGTTTCGTGACTCAGTTTCTTGAAAAGCCAACAGACGATTCACAGATTGTCACAAATCAAGTTAATGCGGGCTGCTACATATTCCGTAAAAGTGTGATTGATTCGATTCGGCCTAATGCAGTCGTTTCGGTTGAACGAGAAGTATTCCCAAATCTTTTGGAAGCTAACCAACCGATTATTGGTTATGTAGATAACGCTTACTGGTTGGATCTCGGAACTCCTGCGAGTTACCTAAAAGGCAATCTGGATGTTGTTACCGGGGTTTGCGAATCACCATTGGTGCCAAATGTTGGTGAAAGTTTGATTTCGTCACAGGCAGGTATTGGATCAAACGTAAAAGTTTCTGGTGGTAGTGCAATAAACGCAGAAACGCTTTTGCAAAACGGTACATCAATTTCAAGATCAGTTGTTATGTCTGGTTGCAAGATTGGTGAAAACGTAAACCTCGAAGATTGCATTATTGGAAATAATGTTTCGATAGCAGCGAACTTAAGTTTGAAAAATGTAGTAGTGGCAGATGGTGCAGTGTTGACAACGCAACTTGCCGCTGGTTCAAAGGTCGATTCCGCAGGTCAAATCATCTGATTTTTAGTTATTCACAGCCTAAAGTCAGTGAAAATCGGGTTATGCACAGAAAAATAGACGAAAAGTTCACTTTTTAACCCTTTTTCTCGAAATCTGGCTTGACCACAAGCGAATGACAAGTGTGTAATTCGCCCTAACGCTTTTTATAGGAGAGTTTGTGTCGGAAGAATTGTTACCGCCTGGTGAAGGCGACCCAGCACTTTCATGGCAAGAGCATGCGCTTTGTGCTCAAACAGATCCTGAGGCATTTTTCCCAGAAAAGGGCGGCAGCACTCGTGAAGCTAAAAAGGTTTGCCAGTCCTGCGATGTTAAAGCTGAATGCCTCGAATATGCACTAGCCAATGATGAACGTTTCGGCATTTGGGGCGGTTTGTCTGAGCGTGAGCGCCGTCGCATCAAGCGCGCGGGCTAATTCGTCTACCAGGCTTTGGCTTTCCGTTAACTGATTGCTTAGATAGCACCATGGTTGAAGCGGAAAACGCAGATCGCGAAAACCCATTTTTCTGGGTTGAAGATGATCGAAGCGAAAATCCACCAATCGAAATCCATCATTTCGTAACTGCGATTGTGGTTAGCCAAAATGGTGAAGAGTGGTTGCCAACCACTCTAAAGAATTTGCGCAATCAATCTCGTCCAATTGATCAGTTCGTTGCGGCTGATGTCGAGTCCGACGATTCATCTGTAACACTTCTGCAAAGTGCAGGCGCAAGCTTCATTGTCCACTTACCAAGCGGCAGCACTCAGAGCATGGCAGCTAATGCTTGCCTCAAAGAAGTTGATGACCGCCCCGGCCATGTCCACTGGATGTGGATTTTGCATGACGACTCAGCCCCGGAACACGATGCATTAGAAAAACTATTAAATGCTGCAAACCTAAATCCGAACGCAAGTGTTATCGGTAGCAAAGTGATTGATTGGAATGACAGCGAGCATGTGCTCGAGGTTGATTCATCAATCACATCAATCGGAACTCGATTTACTGTTCTTGAACGTGGTGAACTTGACCAAGGCCAACATGACCGGATTCATCAGAGTCACAGCGTTAGTAGCGCCGGCATGTTGGTTCGTGTTGACACATTTGCTCAACTAGGTGGTTTCACCACACAGATTCCACACTTCCGAAGCGAGTTGGAATTCTGTTGGCGGGTTTGGGAGAACGGGCAAGAAGTCGTCGTTGCTCCAGAATCGCGCATTCGACATGCAGCGGCATCGATTCGTGAACTTCGCAAACAAACCGGCGAAACTGGTACTCCACATTTTCTAGATCGCAAGGCCGGGGCATTGCTCATTTTGTCTCGGACTGCATCAAAGTGGATTTGGGCTCGTTACATCCTCTTACTTCTTTCTGGAATTTTCCGCGGCGTCGGCTATTTATTGGTTCAAGATTTAGTTGCTGCACGAGATGAATGGCGCGCGACAGTTTCTGCAATTTTCAGTCGCGGCAGAATCAAAGCTTTGCGTCAAGCGGCTGGCCCGCTTCCACTCAAGCGAAGTATTCGACCCAGATTTAATCAACAGGTTAGTTTTGCTGCTACCGAGATTTTAGATGGCATATCAGAAAATTCAGATCGTATTCTTGATGCAATATTCCCAAATCGATTACACGCGAGCGAGGTAGGTTGGAAACAAGCTGCTCTTGCGATTGCAAGAAAGCCAAGTTCAATCCTCGCAATTGTTGCAATTATCTGGGGGCTAATTGCGACTAGATCTGCTTGGTATGGCCAACAACTTATTTCAAACTCAACTGGTGTTGTGCCAACTAGCAATCAAGTGCTTTGGAATGAGTTTGCTGCGAATTGGCATGCGGTTGGAATGGGTTCAACCGGTTCTTCGCATCCACTTCAGGCTGTAATTGCATTCTTGTCCATCTTTACCTTCAATAACCCAGCAACTTTTGTTGTTTTGTTGTGCACTTTGGGCGCTTGGCTGTCAGCTTTGTCACTCAACCTATCCCTCAGAAGTTTCTTGCCGCATCCAGGGACTCGTGTTTGGCTATCTGCACTTTACGGACTCTCTCCAACAATGACAGCTGCAATGAGTGGCGGCGATATTGCTTTGGTTATTTCTGCAATCTTGTTGCCTCCTTCCATTTTGTTATTGCGACGGGCGCTGACAAGTTGGCGCGCTGCAGCACTAGCTGCAATAACAACCGCTGTTTTGGCCAGCATTTGGCCAGCAATTTGGTTTGTGTTTATTGCGATTATTTCCTACCAACTTAAACAAGCTGGAGCAGCTAGAGAAATCAGAATTCGGTTCGCTTCGATATTTATTGGTTCAATTTTGTTGACTGCGCCTTGGTCGCTAGAGGTATTAACAAATCCACTTCGTTGGTTTGTGGAGTTTGGTGCAAGTGCCCGTGAAATTGCCCCAGCCTGGAGTGTTTTGTTTGGATCTAGCCAGATGCACCAACACACTGCTTGGTGGTGGAGCTTTACATTATTTGTAGTTGCTCTCGTTTCTCTATTAGATAGACGGACTAATCGCGTTAGCACAATTGCATGGTCCTTTATTGCAGTGATTGTTATGGTGAGTTTTGTTGGTCAACTTCTCGCGACGATTGTTAACGACGCAGTTGTGCAACCTTCACTTTCTGTAGCAGCAATTGCCGCGAACGGCGCAATGGTTTTGTGTCTTGCAGCGAGTGCTTCGACAATTAGAGTTCAATTGACCAGATCTGATTTTGGTTGGCGCCAGATTTCGACTGCAGTTGCAGCGGTGTTGATTACTGCGATGCCTTTAGTTGGACTAATTCAAAATAGTATTACTGCAGATCTTTCGACTGGTTTGCGTAGACAAGCAGAAACAACCGGTAGCGCTCTACGTGGTTTCACTGATCCACTCAGATTGCGTACCCTTCTAGTTGAGACCGAGACTGATGGTTCGCTAACTATTGAAATTCTTGATGGTCGCTTACGCGTATTAGGTGACAAAGAAATTAGTGAGACTTTTGATAAGGCTTTGTTATCTCAACGAATTGCATCTTGGCTAAATGGCTACGACGCAACTCTTGAAAATCCACTCCGCAAATTGGCAATCGGCTACATCGCAGTTCCGTATGGTGATGATGCTGTAAATCGAATCGCTTCCCGAGGAAATCTCGAGCGGTTGATTACCGCGCGAAGTATGAAATTACTGAACATCTGGCGACTGACCGATGTAAATTCAAGAGCTTATGTTTCTGAAGGTAACGATGAACTAGATCTACTCGACATTCAACGTGCACCACTACCGCCAGATGTAAAGGGCGTAGTAACACCTTCAGACAACCCTCGCACACTGCATCTTGCTGATAGAACTTCTGATCAATGGTTTGCAACTCTTGACGGTAAACCGCTAAGAGTAATTCCAGGTGAAACCCTTGCTTGGAAGATACCAAAACAGGCTTCTGGTGAAATCTTGATTCAGTTTGATAGCGGCAGACGGCTAGGTTGGCTAGTGATTGCCGGCAGTACATTGTTTGCAATTTTGCTGGTGCTTGCACCACGTCGCCGACATAGTTATCGCGATGAATGGCTGGATGAGTAATGATTAAAGAATATTCTTCACGCCTAACTTCTGTAATAAAGCAGTTGTTCAATGAATCGTTAATGCTTTTCATTGTGATTGCTGTTGTTTTGGCTTCGGCAGGTTTATTCTTGTGGCGAAATCCAAAAGTAGGAAGTGTTGAGTTCGCTCAGCCAAAATTGGTAAACGACTCGATTTGCATCGGCTGGCAAAATCAATTCTCATCTTCGCGCTCTACTCTCTATTCGGTAAATGGTGCCCTGCATTCCGATGTCGACGCCACAAACATTGACGTTGAAGGCCAAGCTATTGCGCTTGCCGAAGGTTTCTATCGCACTTTCCCAGTAAATCCGGGAAGCTCAAGCCGAGTGGTGGCAGATGGAAAAGATTCACCACTTATTTCTAATTATGTTTTCGCAACTGAACTTCCAAAAAATATGCCAGGTTTTGCTGCAGATGTTTGTCGAGCGCCGCAGTCTGAGTGGTGGTTTAACGGCATTTCAACTTTGGCGGGTTACGGCGCAACTTTGGTGATGGTAAATCCAGACAACACTGACACAGTCGTATCTATCCAGGCTTTCAGTTTGGATGGAAGTTACCAACTCGGTGAGAACCGTCGCGTTGTAATCGGTGGAGATGCAACAAGGGTTTTGGACTTAACCGAAATTATGCCTGGTGTGAAGTCGGCTAGTTTGTTAATCAAATCGGTAGATGGTCGCATTGTCGCAAATGTGCAAAGCGAAGTAATTAAGGGTCTCAAATCTCGAGGCAGATCATTTGTTGGCCCGGTTTACAAACCAGCAAAAGAAATTGTGATCAATCGAATTCCTATTAATGCAACATCCCCGAAGTTGCATCTGCTTGCAGTGGAAGAAGACACTTACGTAACTGTTACTGCACACACTGCATCTGGCAGTTTCGTGGTTGAAGGTTTGAATGGTGTATTTCTCGATAAAAATAAGCAGAGGATGATCGACCTTACTCGGGCTCAAGGCGGCGAAGCTCTATCCCTGACGATTTCTGCAGACAAGCCAGTTCTAGCCAGTGCATCTTATTTCGCCAAGAATCGTGGTCTTGGAGATTACGAAGTAGTTCCTGGTGTTATTGCAATTAAACAGCACACAACTTTTGTGGTTCCAATTTCTGCATCAAAGACCACTTTGGTTCTAGGAAGTATTCAAGGATCCAATCTTCAAGTTACTTTGAGATCGAAGGGTGTTGTGAAATGGGTTCAAAATGTGGAGGTTGGTCAAACTCAATTCCTAAGCCAAGCAATTGCTAACCCAATACCTGCAGGAAGTGTCATCACCATTGAATCGCAAGACAATGAGTTTTACGCATCTGCGATTTTCACCAGAAAAGCATCCAACGGAGACAACAGCTCCATGTTGACATTGATTGATCCAGAATCTCAAGTGTCTCGTGGTGTTCGACTTACTTTGGCAATTAGTTAGCAATTTCTAGAATTAAACCTGCATAACTCACTGTGTCATCACCACACAGTGGCAATCAAAGTCCTAACCTTCGCCTGTGAGCCCAAGTCGTAAATGTTCCCGCCCGATGTGTTCGAACCAGGCGGTTTCAACTTTGACATATGTATATGGTGAATCCACTATGGTGCTTGGTCCACTAGCAACTTTTAACGAACCACATTGCTACGACCTTTGCGAAAACCACAGCAACGCAACAACTCCGCCGCGCGGCTGGGAAATGGTCAAACTCCAAACTAATCCCGAACTGCTAAAACCTAGCAATGAGGATCTTGAATCCCTCGCACAAGCGGTGCGCGAATCCGCCCAAAATGCCGCCCAAAATGTGCAGACAGGTGAAAACCTCGACCCATCAGGCCGCCGCGGGCACCTTCAGGTTGTCCGCGACATCTAGGGGAGGCTCAAGCCGCAGGTAGGCTTGAGTGATGCGGGACTTAAACCAAATTATCAAGGCTTACGACGTTCGTGGCACCTATCCAGACCAAATCGATGCAGACCTAGCTCGCGAAGTTGGCGCAGCTTTTGTTGAGGTCATAAAAGTGCGTAAATCTGATGGTGGTCCTGGGGCTGTGGTCATTGGCCACGATATGCGTCCAAGTGGTCCTGAACTAGTTGCAGCTTTCGCCCAAGGTGTTATGTCTCAAGGTTGCGATGTCATTCATATTGGTCTTTGTTCTACAGACGGTCTTTATTTCGCGTCCGGACACCTCGGTCTTCCAGGCGCAATGTTCACAGCAAGTCATAACCCAGCTCAATACAACGGCATCAAACTTTGTAAAGAAGGTGCTGCTCCTGTTGGACAAGAGACTGGACTTCGCCAAATCAAAGAAATGATTGAAAGCGGTTGGGAATCTACATATAGCGGCCCGACTGGTTCTGAATCAAAACAAGATTTGGTATCGAAATACGCAGACTTCCTAAACAACCTTGTTGACCTAAAAGGAATTCGACCATTAAAGGTTGCGATTGATACCGGAAATGGAATGGGTGGATTCACAGTTCCTTTAGTTCTAAAGAATCTTCCACTTGAAATCACCGAAATGTATTTCGAACTCGATGGAACTTTCCCAAACCATGAAGCAAACCCAATCGAACCAGAAAACTTGGTTGATCTTCAGAAGAAGGTAAAAGAAGTTGGAGCTGACATCGGTTTGGCATTTGATGGAGATGCAGATCGTTGTTTCGTGGTTGATGAACGCGGAGAAATTGTTAGCCCTTCAACTTTGACAGCTTTGATTGCTGATCGCGAGTTAAAGAAGCGTCCGAACTCCACAATTATTCATAACCTAATTACTTCAAGAAGTGTTCCAGAATTGGTAACAGAACTTGGTGGTACACCAGTGCGAACTCGAGTTGGTCACTCATTCATTAAGGCGACCATGGCTGAAACTGGAGCTATTTTCGGTGGCGAACATTCAGGCCACTTCTACTTTGCAGATTTCTGGAAGGCAGATTCTGGAATGTTGGCTGCAATGCACGCACTTGCCGCTTTGGGTGAAACTGCCGAGGGCAGCAAGTTGTCAGATTTGTTAGCCAAATACCAGCGCTACATTGAAAGCGGCGAAATTAACTCCCGCGTTGAAGATCCGGCTGGCATTGTGAAAGCACTTAAAGATAAATACGGTGCAGATAGCAGCTTGCAACTTGATGAACTGGATGGCTTAACTGTTTCTGGAAACGGCTGGTGGTTCAACGTGCGTGCTAGCAACACTGAACCACTACTTCGACTAAACGCTGAAGCAAAAACTAAAGAAGAAGTAAAACTACTGACCGATTCTGTTTTGGCAATCATTAGGGGATAACTGATGGACCAAAAGATTTTGCAACTACTTGCTTGCCCATGCGGCAAGCACGGTCAACTAGTACAGGTCGATGACCATTTGCGGAGTCTTTGTTGCAATCAAGATTACGAAATCATTGATGGCATTCCGGTGCTTCTAAAGGTGCAAAAATGAACGAAGAAGACATCCTTAACGACACAGTGGAAATGTTGAACATTGATGCAGGTCAAATGTTGTCTGCTACTGCTTCAAGCGGAGCACAGATTAGGCGCGCTCTTGAAAAACTTGATCATGATGCTCTTCAAAAAGTTAAAGCCTGGGGAAAGCCGCGGTCAGTAGTAATTACAGGTGTTGGCGGCTCTGGAATTTCAGGACGTATTGCACAGTCTTTAGCCCACGTGGCTAGTTCAATTCCGGTTGTTGCTGTCGGTGGATTTAGTTTGCCAACATGGGTTGGTCCGCAGGATGTCGTAATTGCATTGTCTGCAAGCGGTGGAACCGAAGAAACTATTGCTGGCGCATCAGAAGCTGGTCGCCGAGGGGCGCAAGTAATTGCAATCACAACTCCGGGCTCAAAACTAGATTCTGTTTTGGATCAGATCCGCGACTCAATAACGTTTGATATCGACACCCAAGGTCGCATGCCTCGCGCATCTATGTGGACGCTATTGACTCCTTTGTTGTTAATAGGTGATGCACTTGGTATTTTTTCAATCACCAAATCTCAACTCGAGTCTGTAGCAGATTTGGTCGATGAAATTAATCGCGATTGCGCTGTTGAAACTCCACTTGATGAAAACCCTGGCAAATTGCTAGGTCTGCAATTTGCACAATCACTGCCAATGGTTTGGGGAACTGGTGCTTTTGGTGGCGTAGTTGCTTATCGTGTGACTTCGCAGTTGGCTGAAAATGCAAAACTTCCAGCTGTGCACGGTGAAATGCCAGAATCTCAACACAATCAAATTGTGGTTTTAGATGGACCTTACGCCGCTGGTTCAATTGAAGATCTTTTTGAAGACCCAACCACTTCAGGTCTTGGTCAATTCCGAATTTTCATTTTGAAAGATACTTCAGATGATGACGGTGCAGAACGTCGTGCGAATGTTGTAAATGACATTGCAGCAAAGCGGGGTGTAAAAGTGACTTTCATTGATGCACAAGGAACTGATCCAATCGCAAGAATGGCTTCTTTAATTGCTCTTACTGACTGGGCAAGTGTTTATGCAGCCCTTGCACTAGGAATCAATCCAAGTCCGATTGAGCCTATTCTTGAACTAAAAGAAAAATCTAAGGGTTAACAATGAGTACTGAAGGCGGAATGAAAGCCGTCGTTGCGGCGCTACTTGCCAACGTCGGAATTGCAATTTCAAAATTCGTAGCTTTTTTGTTAACCGGTTCTTCATCAATGTTGAGTGAATCAGTCCACTCTCTAGCTGACTCAGGCAATCAAGTGCTGCTACTGATCGGCAATCGTCATTCAAAGCGAATCAGCTCGCAGAAGCATCAGTTTGGATATGGCCGCGTTCGGTACATATACGGATTCATCGTTGCAATTGTTTTGTTTGTAATCGGTGGACTTTTTTCTTTGTACGAAGGTATGCACAAAGTTCAACATCCAGAAGATGTCACAAACACCACCGTTGCACTGTTGGTTCTAGTGGTTGCGATTGTTTTGGAAAGTTTTTCCTTAAGAACTGCTTTACGTGAAGTTAATGCAATTCGCGGTAAGCGAACACTCTGGCAATTCATTCGAGCCGCCAGACAACCAGAGCTACCAGTGATTGTGCTCGAAGATATCGGAGCATTACTAGGTTTGGTATTCGCTTTAATCGGTGTTGCTTTGTCTACAGTGACAGGAAATTCACAATGGGACGGACTTGGCGCTATTGCCGTCGGTTTATTGCTTGTGGTTATTGCTGTCATTCTTTCGATTGAAATGACCAGCATGCTGGTGGGCGAATCGGCACTTACCGAGGACATCGAAGCAATTGAGAAAGCGTTGCAAAACGCGCCAATTGTTGAGAATTTGATTCATTTGCGCACACTTTATGTTGGTCCGGATGAACTACTCGTGGCTTGCAAAATTGGGGTTTCGGCTAGCCAGAGCAGCATTGCTATCAGTAATGGCATTGATGAGGCAGAGAAACTCATTCGAAGGCAGGTTCCGCACGCTCGTTACATCTTTATTGAGCCAGACATCTACAAGCCTGCCTAAGCAATTTTTCGATAGTCCTTTAAACTTCGCCCAAAGCGAGTCGAATTAACGACCCAATCTTGGCAAACCATCGAAGTCTCGTGCCGTTTGTCGCAAATTCTCAAGGAGTAAATAATGTCTCTTGATGTAGTCACTGCGGCTGGCGTCAACTTTTCACTAGATCTTGGTCTCGAATATGCAGTTGCAGATTTGAAGCTTGCAGACTTTGGTCGTCACGAAATTCGTTTGGCAGAACACGAAATGCCAGGACTTATGGCGATGCGCAAAGAATATGGCGCAAGCAAGCCACTTAAAGGTGCACGTATTGCTGGTTCATTGCACATGACTGTGCAGACTGCAGTATTGATTGAAACTTTGGCAGAACTCGGGGCAGATATTCGCTGGGCATCTTGCAACATTTTCTCAACCCAAGATCATGCCGCCGCAGCTGTTGTAGTTGGTCCGAAGGGAACAATTGAGAACCCACAAGGTGTTCCAGTGTTTGCTTGGAAGGGTGAAACACTTGATGAATACTGGTGGTGCACCGAACAAATTTTGCGTTGGCCAGGCGAAGGTCCAAACATGATTTTGGATGATGGTGGCGATGCCACCCTTTTGGTACACAAAGGTCGCGAATTCGAGTTGGCTGGGGCAGTTCCTGCAGCTACCGTATCTGATTCAGAAGAATATGCAGTCATTCTCAAACTACTACAACGCAGTTTGCAAGAAGACGGAACTCGTTGGACCAATATTGCAGCGGGAATCAAAGGCGTAACTGAAGAAACCACAACTGGTGTTCACCGTCTTTACGAAATGGCTCGTGACAACAAACTGTTGTTCCCTGCAATCAACGTTAACGATTCAGTTACCAAGAGCAAGTTCGACAACAAGTACGGTTGCCGTCACTCACTGATTGATGGAATCAACCGCGCAACTGACACTTTGATCGGTGGAAAAGTTGCAGTGGTTTGCGGTTATGGTGACGTCGGCAAAGGATCTGCAGATTCACTTCGAGGCCAAGGCGCTCGCGTTATCGTTACTGAAATCGATCCAATCTGTGCATTGCAAGCTGCGATGGACGGATACCAAGTTGCTCGCCTTGAAGATGTGTTGGAAACAGCAGATATTTTCATCACTGCTACCGGCTGCAAAGATGTAATTACTGCTGTGCATATGGAAAAGATGAAGCACCAGGCAATCGTTGGCAACATCGGTCACTTCGACAACGAAATTGACATGGCCGGATTGACACAAATCAAGGGTGTTACTCGCATCAACATCAAGCCACAGGTTGATGAATGGCGCTTTGCTAGCGGTAAATCAATTATCGTGCTTTCAGAAGGTCGTTTGTTGAACCTAGGTAACGCAACTGGCCACCCATCTTTCGTAATGTCTAACTCATTCACAAATCAGGTGCTCGCTCAAATCGAACTTTTCACCAAGCTAGATCAGTACCCAGTTGGTGTTTACACATTGCCGAAAGTTTTGGATGAGAAGGTAGCTCGCTTGCACCTTGATGCTCTAGGAGTTCGATTGACCGAACTTACAAAAGATCAGTCAGAATACATGGGAATGAACCCACAAGGTCCATTCAAGCCAGAGCATTACCGCTACTAATTAAGTGCGCTATTCAGACTAAAACAAAAGCGACCAACCGAGTGGTTGGTCGCTTTTGTTTTAACTAGTTGTGGAACTTGCCGCGCAAGTAGCGATACAGGATTACAGTCGCAGAAGTTGTGATTGGAACCGAAATAATCATTCCAACGAAGCTGCCAAGTGAAGTTACTTCAACAAAGTTCAAGACTGTTGATGGAATCAGAAGCATAAATTGATTTGCCGCAGCACCTGGAAGACCTGCCAAAATTGCAACAATTAAACCGACTAAGAAGATAGTTGAGCGATTGCCGCGGCTAATCTGTAAGGATCGCTTAACCGACTTAATTCCACCAATTTTTTCGTTAACCACAATTGGGTAAACGATGGCTAGTCCAAGTCCGACCCAGATAAGGTAAGGAATAGCTGCTAGCACTGCAATAGTTGCAATATTTGGAGAGACCAAACTAAGAATGAAAATTGGTGAGATTCCAACCAATAGGAAAATGAAGGACATCAAAGTTGCAGTTACAAGTTTTACCCAACTGATTCTGACTTTTTCGGTATCAGAAGTTTTATTCAGGCCGATCTGAACTGCTATTCCGCTTGCGATGATTGAAGTTACAGTCATGAGAGGAATTGTTTGAGCATACATTTGAATTATTGGCATCACTGTGTCAACGATTAATTTAGTTTGATCTTTGATTTTCGGAGTAGCATCGAGCAAGTCTTCGAGTGGTTTTGAGTCTCCTGCAAGAAGTGCTGTCGTTAAGTCACTCATGGCGATCGGAAATAGTCTTAGAGAAACCAAGGTTGCAATCGCGCCTAATGCAACAACTGCAAAATTCTTCAGTAGAAATAGCTTGACATTCGAGGCGAATAAACCCCACGTCATTCCGAGCAATACCTTTAGAGGCAGCGGCTGCCAGCCAGCATCTGGTTCTGGTAAATCGCTGTTCGGGGTAGATGGGGTTGGACCTTGCCAGGCGGGAGGCTGTTCGTTTGACCACTGTGAATTAGACATAAACCTGAGTTTACTTTTACCTAATTGGCGGGGGCATGGGCAAGCATGGGAGTATTGCCACATGGGTTCAAAAATTCTGATAGTTGAGGACGACACTGATCTAGCCACGATGCTAGAGCTGGTACTTCGTAACAAAGATTTTGATCCGATTCTTTGCTCGCGTGGAGATGCCGCATTGCAGGCGTTTCGAGATAGCAACCCGGACTTAGTCCTACTCGACATCATGCTTCCTGGCCGCAATGGTTTCGATATCTGCAAAGATATTCGCGCAGAATCAAATGTCCCAATTGTGATGCTTTCAGCAAGAAGCGATACCGATGACATTATCCGCGGGCTTGAAGAAAGTGGAGCTGACGATTACGTTATCAAGCCTTGTGAACCGCCAGTCCTAATTGCCCGCATCAAAGCTCATCTACGAGTTCACGATAAACACGTAATAAAAATGGGCGATTTGACCTTGATGCCAGATCGCACCGTCACAAAAAACGACCGCGAAGTCGCATTAACTTATACAGAATTCAATCTGCTACGTCACTTTGCGCTAAATCCTGGAAAAGTATTCACTCGCGAAGAACTTCTCTTCGAAGTTTGGCATCATCGTGAATTTACTGATGACACTCGATTGGTAAATGTCCACATACAGCGTTTGCGTTCCAAAATTGAAGATGATCCAGAAAATCCTAAGTACGTAATTTCAGTTCGCGGCATTGGATATAAATCCGGTTTCAGTGACTAATGAAGATCAGGATTTACCTCCGTCGATTCATTAAAGCTTGGCGTGGATCACTTACTCTTCGAATTCTCTTAACTTCTATTTCTTTATCCGCAATCATCGCAACTGTAATTTTGCTGGTTTCAATCACTTCGGTTCGAGACGGACTGCTAAATGACCGGAAACAAAGTAGTTTGCAACAAGCGCAGGCTGGTATCGATGCGGCAAACCGCGTAATTGCGGCTTATCCAGAAACTCAAGTTGAAGGCCAAGAAGACATCCTCGCGGATGCAGTAGTTGGCGCAGTTAGCCAAGTCGCTGGTCCAAGTGGTGATTTCGAAGTTTTGCTACTTGCTAGCCAAGAAAATACCTCAAACTATGCACCAGAGCGCGGTACAAACGATATTGCCGACTACAGCATTTCTAGTGAAATGCGTACAACTATTTCCAAGCAGTCGGTTCAGGTTCTACAAATTTCAGATTTGGTTTTTCTCGATGGCACTCGCGAGCCAGGAATCATCATCGGTACTCCGATTGAAATTCCCAAAATGGGGAAGTACGAGATTTATCAGTTATTCCGTTTACAAAATGAAATTGAAAATCTTTCATTGATGCAATCAACGTTGTCACTAGCTGCAGGCTTGATGGGTTTCTCATTCGTAATCTTGTCTTTAGTGCTTACTCGCCAAGTAGTTCAACCAATTCAACAAGTAGCAGCAAGTGCCGAAAGATTGAAGGCTGGTCGCTTAACCGAGCGGATTGCGGTCCGCACAAGAGATGATTTAGGAAAACTAGCTGAGTCATTCAATTCCATGGCCGAATCAATGCAGAAGCAGATTCAGCGCCTTGAAACTCTTTCAAAAGTGCAGCAGCAATTCGTTTCTGATGTATCGCATGAATTGCGCACTCCGCTTACAACTATCGCAATGGCAGCGGATTTATTAAATGCATCAAAAGATGATTTTGATCCGGCTTCCGCTAAAGCCGCCACACTTTTATTGCAACAAACCAAACGATTTGAGACTCTGCTCAACGATCTACTAGAAATTTCTCGACTAGACGCTGGTGTTGCCAAACTAGATGCGGTACCCGTTGATTTGTCTCGCGTCACGATGCGAGTGATTGAAGGGCTTGACGAAGTAGCCCGAGATCTTGGGGTGAAAATTGAGACGGAATTCGACCAATCAACTGGTTTGGCTGAATGTGATGAAAAGCGAGTTGATCGAATCGTTCGAAATCTCATCTCAAATGCAATTGAGCATGCTGGAGATTCGGTTGTGCGTGTTGTGGTCGCAGGTAATGATGAATGCGTTTCAATCGCCGTGCGAGACAAAGGTATTGGTCTAAAGCCAGGCGAAGCATCGCTTGTTTTTAATCGTTTTTGGCGAGCGGATCCTTCACGTCAACGAACTCTTGGAGGAACAGGTCTTGGCCTTGCAATTTCGCTAGAAGATGCGCGCATTCATGGCGGTTGGCTCGAAGCTACTGGTGAACCAGGGGCTGGGGCAAACTTCAGGCTCACATTGCCACGCAAAGTTAATGGTGAATTCAAAAATCCTGCCTTACCAATTGAGCTGAGTGATATCGACGCTTGGCACGTAACGGGCGGCGAAGCGCAATGAAACGACTAAGTATTTTCTTGATTTCAGCTCTTGTCTTAACTAGTTGCGCCAGCATCCCGGTTGCAGGACCTGTCGAAATAATTGAAAACGTAAATGTTCAATCTGATTTGGACGATGTTCGAGTTATTGCCAAACTACCGTCGCGCAAAATGACTGGTTTGCA
>JBDKLK010000012.1:0-16829 GCA_039795655.1 Actinomycetota bacterium | reverse complement strand
CAAGCAGCTGAGATTGCTGCGACTGCAAGTTTGGTTTTCACAGGCTCTTAAAGGCCTAGGTACTTGTCAAGGCCAATAGTTACACCTGGATTTTCGAAAACTCCACGAATACCAGTGAGAACACCAGGCATATACGCCAAGCGATCAAATGAATCATGACGGATTGTGAAAGTTTCACCAGTGTCACCAAAAATCACTTCTTGGTGCGCAACTAGTCCGCGCAAACGCACTGAGTGAATAGGAACTCCATCAACATTAACGCCGCGGGCTGCCATGAACTTCGCTTCAGTGGCATCTGGTTGTGCTCCCATATTTGCCGCTTGACGAGCTGCGCCAATCGCTTTTGCTGTATGAACTGAAGTTCCAGATGGTGCATCAAGTTTGTTCGGGTGATGTAGTTCGACAATTTCGACTGACTCAAAGAATCTTGCTGCTTGCGAAGCCAGCTGTGTCATCAAGATAGCGCCGATGCTGAAGTTAGGCGCAATCAATACGCCAGTCTTTGGACTTTCGGTTGACCAAGCTTTAACTTGAGCGATCCTGTCATCGGAAAAACCTGTTGTTCCAACTACAGCGTGAACGCCGTTGTGAATTAACCAATCAAGGTGCGGCATCACCACATCAGGATTTGTGAAATCAACTACAACGTTTGCGCCTTCGCTAGCCAAGGTTGAAACCGCATCGCCGGCATCTAGTGCGGCGACAAGCTTCATGTCTTCGGCTTTTGAGATCGCGTTACAAACTTCTGCACCCATACGGCCTTTAGCGCCAAGCACTCCAACACGTAGAACCATTTAGGTTGCCTTCCGCTTGATTGAGGACTGAAATTCTCTAACAGACTTATATGGACCTGCAACACCCATGATTGGCTTCTGAGTGAAGAAGTCCGAAACTACATCGTGAATTTGTTCGCTAGTCACTTCATCCACACGCTGCAGAATTTCATTTACTGAAGGCAACTCGCCTGTAACTAATTCCGCTTTTGCGATTCGACTCATTCTGCTGGTGGTGTCTTCTTGACCAAGCACCAATGCGCCGCGCAGTTGCCCCTTGCCGCGTTCAATTTCAGATTCAGAGATCCCGTGATTGACCAAATCTTTCAAAGTAGTTTCGATTACTTCTACGGCTTCTCCCATTTTCTTTGGAGTTGAGCCGGTGTAGATACCAAAGTAACCAGTATCAGCGAAACTGTTTAGGAATGAATAAACGGTGTATGCAAGGCCACGTTTTTCACGCACTTCTTGGAAAAGTCTTGAAGACATTCCACTACCAAGAACAGAGTTCATCACTCCGACCGCATAGCGACGTTGATCTCCGCGAGCAAAAGCTGGAACGCCATAAACAAGATGTGACTGCTCGGTTTCCCGAGTTACAACTTTGATATCAGTTTGTGGTTTGAAGTTAGCACGAGATTTGCGACGTTCGGCTGGCAATGCACTGCCACCAAGGGTGTGAGCAAAACCTTTTTTAACAGCTGCTACAACTTCTGCGTGATCAATCGCACCAGCAACTGAGATAACAAGGTGATTTGGTTTGTAATGTTTCTTGTAGAACTTCCAAACTGAATCTCTTTGGGCAGCTTTGATAGTTTTAACAGTTCCAAGAATTGGCCTGCCAAGGTCAGAATCACCAAACATTGCTTTGTTGAAAGCCTCGTGTGCGTTATCTGCATAATCATCTTCATACTTCGCAATTTCTTCAAGAATAACTTTTTGTTCTTGTTTGAAATCAGCTGGAGTAATGATGGAGTTGGTCAGCATGTCTGAAAGAATCTCGACACCTAGTGCCATGTCTTGATCTAAAACTTTGACGTAGTAGCAGGTGTATTCCTTGCTCGTAAATGCATTCATCTCGCCACCAACTGCATCAATTGGGGAAGAGATATCTAGTGCGTTACGAGTGTGAGTACCTTTGAAAAGTAAATGCTCTAAGAAATGAGCTGAGCCAGCCATTTCCGGAGTTTCATCACGAGAACCGACTCCAGCCCAAACGCCAATTGCGACAGAGCGAACTCCGGGAATAAATTCAGTGATGACTCTTAAGCCACCTGGCAATACGGTTCTTTTTACAACTGAACCGTCGTCGTTCTTTTGAAGAACTTTTGTAGAACCAAGTTTCTGCAAACGCGCAGAAGGCAGGGGTGAATCCCCTGCCTTCTGTCGTCTAGTTGAACTCATTATTCAGAATCAGCTGATTCGTTCTTGTCGCCATCTTCATCAACCACTGCAAGTGAAAGCTTGCCACGTTGATCGATTTCTGCGATCTCAACATAAATCTTCTGGCCAACGCTTACGACGTCATCCACGTTTTCAACACGCTTGCCACCGGCAAGTTTGCGAAGTTGGGTGATGTGGAGCAAACCATCTTTGCCAGGTAGAAGTGAAATGAATGCGCCGAAGGCTGCAGTCTTTACAACTGTACCCATGAAGCGTTCGCCAACTTCTGGCATATGTGGATTTGCGATTGCGTTAACCGCTTGACGTGCAGCTTCTGCTGATGCGCCATCGTTTGCGCCGATGTAAACAGTTCCGTCATCTTCGATTGAAAGATCTGCACCAGTGTCTTCTTGAATCTGGTTAATAACTTTGCCCTTTGGCCCAATTACTTCACCAATCTTGTCGACTGGAATCTTCACTGCGATGATGCGAGGTGCGTATGGAGACATCTCGTCTGGAGAATCAATAGCTTGAGCCATAACATCCAAGATTGTCAGACGTGCATCACGCGCTTGAGTCAAAGCACCTGCAAGAACTGAAGCTGGAATACCATCAAGTTTGGTGTCCAACTGCAATGCAGTTACGAATTCGCTAGTTCCAGCAACCTTGAAGTCCATATCACCAAATGCGTCTTCTGCGCCAAGGATGTCAGTGATTGCAACGTATTCGCGCTTTCCATCAACATCGTCAGAGATCAAACCCATTGCAATACCTGCGACTGGAGCCTTCAAAGGCACACCAGCGTTAAGCAGTGACATTGTTGATGCACAAACAGAACCCATTGATGTTGAACCATTTGAGCCAAGTGCTTCAGAAACCTGACGGATTGCGTAAGGGAATTCTTCGCGGCTTGGAAGAACTGGAACCAATGCGCGTTCTGCAAGTGCACCGTGACCGATTTCGCGGCGCTTAGGTGTACCAACACGACCGGTTTCACCAGTTGAGTATGGCGGGAAGTTGTAGTTGTGCATGTAGCGCTTTGAAGTTTCCGGAGACAAAGTGTCTAGCTGCATTTCCATCTTCAACATGTTCAATGTTGTAACACCCATGATTTGGGTTTCGCCACGTTCGAATAATGCTGAACCGTGTGTACGGGGAATGATTGCAACTTCTGCAGACAGCTGACGGATATCTGTAATTCCGCGGCCATCAATACGAACTTTGTCACGCAAGACACGTTGACGTACAACCTTCTTTGTAACACTGCGAAGGGCTGCTGCAATTTCTTTTTCGCGATCTGCGAACTGTTCTGCAAGTTGGTTGATTACATCTTCTTGGATGCGATCTAACTCAGCTTCACGTTCTGCCTTTGAAACAATTGTCATTGCCTTAGAGATTGCATCTTTAGCGATTTTTTCTACAGCAGCGTAAGCATCTTCTTGGTAATCCAAGAAGACTGGGAATTCTTGAGTCTCACGAGCTGCTTGAGCTGCAAGTTTTGCTTGAGCTTCGCAGATTGTGCGAATAAATCCTTTAGCGGCTTCAAGACCTTGAGCAACAACTTCTTCAGTTGGAGCTGCAGCCCCTTCTTTAACGAGGCGAAGGGTTGAGCTAGTTGCTTCGGCTTCAACCATCATGATTGCAACGTCACCATCAACAATACGACCAGCAACAACCATGTCAAATACTGCGTCTTCAAGTTGTTCGTGGTGTGGGAATGCAACCCATTGACCCTTGATCAAAGCAACGCGAACGCCACCAATTGGACCAGAGAATGGCAAGCCTGCAAGTTGGGTTGACATTGATGCTGCGTTGATAGCAATTACGTCGTACAAGTGTTGTGGATTCAGAGAAAGAACTGTTACGACAACCTGAACTTCGTTGCGCAAACCTTTAACGAATGCCGGACGTAGTGGGCGGTCAATCAAACGGCAGGTCAGGATTGCATCTTCGGTTGGACGTCCTTCGCGGCGGAAGAATGAACCTGGGATACGACCAGCTGCGTACATTCTTTCTTCAACATCAACAGTTAATGGGAAGAAATCGAATTGATCGCGTGGAGACTTTGATGCAGTGGTTGCAGATAGCAACATTGTTTCATCATCAAAGTAAACGATTGCTGAACCTGATGCTTGACGAGCAAGACGACCAGTTTCAAATTTAATACGACGGGTGCCAAATGCACCGTTGTCGATAACTGCTTCTGAGGTAAAAACTTTGGGACCCGACATGGGTGCCCTCCTTAATTTCTAGGAGGCGCCAGTTAGTCCGATTAGATCGAATCGTCGATCGAAGCACGCGAAACATTTGTTTCGAATGCCACTACCGAGGACCGACCTTAAGACACAAACTGCGCCTCATTTGCGGTTTTGCTTTATTTAGTTTTTTGGTTGTGGACCTACTCGCGATGAGTAGGTCCACACTAAAAATTAACGACGGATACCGAGGCGTTCGATAAGAACACGGTAACGATTGATGTCAATCTTTTGTAGGTATTGCAACAAACGACGACGACGACCAACTAGCAGTAGCAAACCGCGACGGCTGTGGTGATCGTGTTTGTGGGTTTTTAGGTGTTCAGTTAGGTGGTTAATGCGGTCAGTAAGAATCGCAACCTGAACTTCTGGACTGCCAGTGTCGCCTTCTGTGCGAGCATAGTCAGCCATCAATTTTGATTTGTCGCTTAACATTTGGATATCTCCACGAACGCGGCTTGTATGTCACGGATGGCTAAGGCGTTCGACTCGCTCACCGTCTTGCTATTTATTAGCGTGCGAAGGGTAACCGATGCCCCGATATTCACCAATTTGTGAGTGAAATTACGGCTAAAGGGCTAAGGCTTTTCGAGAATTAGTGACATCAGCTTCAATCGCTGCGATCAGCTCATCGAGACCGTTGAAAGCCCACATCGGGCGCAGGAACTGGACAAAATCCACCGCAACTGTCTTCCCATATAGATCAAGCCTTGTTTGGTCGATTGCGTATGCCTCAATACTTCGAGTTTCGATATCTGTAAAAGTTGGATTGGTGCCAATCGAAATGGCGGCTGGCCAGACCTGCCCGCTAGAAATTTCAGTGAGCCAACCTGCATAAACCCCATCGGCCGGAATTGCCTGGCGAAAACTCGGGGCGATATTGGCTGTCGGAAAACCTAATTCCCTACCGCGCTGTTGACCGTAAATAACTTCGCCTTCGATGCGGTGAGCTCTAGTCAACATTGCATTAGCTATTTCAAGGTTTCCTTCTGACAGCGAGTGGCGAATTCTTGTAGAAGAAACTCGTTCTTTTTCAAAAAGCACGTGACCAACTTCGTGAACAGTGAGTCCTGCTGCTTCAAGCTCAGAAATTGTTCCCTGTGCATTCTTTCCGAATCTAAATCCAGCACCAACCACAATATGTTTAGCATCGAGTTGCTGTTGTAAAACTTGGTTGATGAAATCTGCCGGAGATAAACTCGAAAGTTCAGAATTAAATTCCAGCACTTCAACATCTGAAATGCCAAGTTGCTTGAGTATTTGAGTGCGCCTGCCAACGCTGCTCAGCGCATCTACTTGAAGACCTCTAACAACCGCCATCGGATGTGGGTCAAATGTCAGAACTACTGAATCCAGATTGAGCTCTTTGGAAACCTCAAGGCATTTAACAACCAGTGCTTGATGTCCAAGATGCACGCCATCAAACACGCCAATTGCAACAACAGAAGTCATGCGAAAACTCTAGTCCTCTGCGTCTAAATCACTACCACTAGCAAACACTGCACGGTAATCAATACCGCCTGCGCTGTTTTGTTGAACCACCGCAAGTACTTGCTTATTAAAAGTTAACGCCGAAGGTTCATTGCTATCTAGTTTGAGAATGGTCAAAGGTTTCCCAAATGAAATCTGTTTGGCTACTTCTAGATCAACTTCCACGGTCGGTAATGTTTTTGAGGTAGCGGTGAAAACATCGATGAGCTCGAGTGGAGATTCAAGACTTTGGGACTGGGTTAAATCAAACGGAGCCACCAAAGTTCGACGTAGCGAAATCAAGTGACCTCCCACCCCAAGATCTGCTCCAACATCACGAGCAATCGCGCGAATGTAAGTACCGGCGGAACATTTGACTCTGATTTCCACATCCGCGAACTCGCCTGATTTTGTGATTGTTTTGATTTCGATTTCATCAATCTCAACTTGGCGTGGTTGCAACTCAAATTCCACACCTTCACGAACCAACGCATGGGCTCTTTTACCTTGAACTTTTTTGGCAGAAACCTTCGAAGGTAGTTGCGAAATTTTTCCAACATTTTTTGCGAAGGATTTCTTGATTTCCTCGAAATCTAGATGCGATGCATCAGTAGTTGAGATTGTTTCGCCTTCTGCATCGTCGGAAATTGTGTTCATACCAAGACGTACAGTTGCCAAATATTCTTTTTGGCCAGCAACTATGTAATCCAAAAGTCGCGTTGCTTGATTAATTCCAACCACAAGTACTCCAGTTGCCATTGGGTCAAGCGTGCCAGCGTGGCCAACTTTGCGAGTACCTAGAGTTTTGCGAACTATCCCCACGACATCGTGGGAAGTCACACCTTGAGGTTTGTCGATAACTACAAAGCCACTTTCAGTGAATGACATTTCTACTCAGAAGTTTTGTAAGGATCTGATTCGCCTGCGAATTTTGCGCCAGCTGCTTGTTCATGAACTTTTGCGTCTGCATCCGCAGCCTCTTGAAGTAGTGCATCGATATGTGCAGCAGTTTCTGGAAGTGCATCTGGAATGAAAGTTAAAGATGGAGTGTGTTTCATTCCTAAACGTTTGCCGAGCTCGGTACGAATTACTCCCTTTGCAGAATTAAGTGCAATCAATGTGTTTTCGCGAGCCTCATCATCACCAAGCACTGTGAAAAACACTGTACCTTCGCGCAAATCAGAAGTTAGTCGAGCGGCTGTGAATGTGACAAAGCCGATGCGCGGATCTTTGATTCGCATTTCAACAGTCTCTGCCACAATCACCAAAATACGTTCAGCGATTTGGCGAGCGCGTGCTGCATCGGCCATTTGTCACACCTCTTCTTTTCTAAAAACCTGTAATGAAATTAAGCGCGAGGCTTTTCTTTCATTTCCCAAGTTTCAATAATGTCTCCGACCTTGATGTCGTTGAAGCTGCCGAGTCCGATACCGCACTCGAAACCTTCGCGAACTTCAGTTGCATCATCTTTGAAGCGACGCAAAGAATCGATCGTTAAGTTGTCTGCAACTACGATGCCATCGCGAACCAAACGAGCTTTGGTGTTTCGCTTGATGGTGCCGTTGCGAACGATTGTTCCGGCAATAGTTCCAACCTTTGAAGATTTGAATACTTCGCGTACTTCGGCACTACCAAGTTCAGCTTCGACGAACTCTGGCTTAAGCATGCCTTTGAGTGCTTGTTCAATTTCTTCAATAGCAGCGTAGATAACAGAGTAGAAACGAATTTCAACACCTTCACGATCAGCAAGGTCACGAACCTGACCTTCTGGGCGAACATTGAAGCCAATAACGATTGCATCCGATGCTGCTGCCAATGTGACGTCGCTTTGGTTAATCGCACCAACACCGCGGTGGATAACGCGCAGTTCGACTTCTTCATTTCCAACATCAATCTTGAGCAATGCATCTTCGAGCGCTTCAACCGAACCAGAAACGTCACCCTTGATGATGAGCTTAAGTTCTTGAACATCGCCCTTCTCCACTGAAGCCAAGAAGTCTTCAAGTGTGCGACGGGCACGACGCTTCGCAAGTTGCGCGTTACGTTCTCGAGCAGCACGAGTCTGTGCAATCTGACGAGCGATGCGGTCCTCAGAAACAACTAGGAATGAATCACCTGCACCTGGCACTGTGTTCAAACCAAGCACCTGAACGGCGCGTGATGGGCCGGCTTCTTCAAGTGCATTTCCATTTTCATCGAGCATCGCACGAACACGACCAAACGCTTCGCCAGCAACAATTGAATCGCCAGGACGCATAGTTCCGCGTTGTACAAGAACTGTTGCAACTGGTCCGCGACCACGGTCAAGGTGCGCTTCAATCGCAACACCTTGTGCATCTGTTGTTGGATTCGCGCGCAAATCGATAGCTGCATCTGCTGTCAACAAAACCGCATCCAGCAAGTTAGCAATACCATCGCCACGACGGGCAGAGACATCAACGAACATAACGTCGCCGCCAAATTCTTCGGCAACTAATCCGTATTCAGTCAATTGGGTACGAACCTTCATCGGGTCGGCACCTTCTTTATCGATCTTGTTAACAGCAACCACGATTGGAACATCGGCAGCTTGCGCGTGATTCAATGCTTCGATTGTTTGTGGCTTAACACCATCGTCTGCTGCAACTACAAGTACTGCAATGTCAGTAACTTTTGCACCACGGGCACGCATTGCGGTGAACGCTTCGTGACCTGGAGTATCGATAAATGTAAGTGCGCGTTCAATACCTTCGTGTTGTGTGACAACTTGGTAAGCACCGATGTGCTGTGTAATACCACCAGCTTCGCCTGCAACCACATTTGTATTTCGAATCGCATCAAGCAAACGAGTCTTACCATGGTCAACGTGACCCATAACAGTTACAACAGGTGGACGAGGAGCTAAATCTTCATCAGACTCTTCACCTTCACCGTATTCAAGATCAAATGATTCAAGTAGCTCACGATCTTCTTCTTCTGGTGAAACTACTTCAACTTCATATTGCAATTCGCTACCAAGAAGTTTCAGAGTGTCATCATCAACAGACTGGGTTGCATTAACCATTTCACCAAGTTTGAACATGATGGTTACGAGTGCTGCTGGATTTGCACCTATCTTCTCTGCAAAGTCAGTAAGCGATGCACCACGTGGAAGGCGAACTGCTGCGCCGCCACCAAGTTGAATCGAAACTCCACCTAAAACTGGAGCAGTTAGGTTGTCGAATTCTTGACGCTTAGTGCGCTTTGATTTCTTCGCTTTCGATCCGCCCGGTTTTCCGCCGCGACCAAATGCACCAGCTGCGTTACCGCGACCGCCAGTTGCTCCCTGTCGCGGTGGGCCACCTGCAGGTGCACCGCTAGATGGGAATCCGCCTGGGCGCGAACCGCCTTGACCTGGACCGCCTTGACCTGGACGGCCTGGACCGCCTTGACCTGGGCGACCAGCTCCTGGACGACCTGGACCTCCTGGACGAGCGCCTTGACCTGGACCGCCTGGGCGAGCGCCTGGACGTGGTGGCATTCCATCACGACCGCCTTCGCGAGGTGGACGTTCACCAGTTCTACCAGCGCCAGAACCTGCGCCGAATGGATTATTTCCGGGACGAGCAGGACGTCCTAAACCTGAACCTGAAGAACCAAAAGGATTGTTTCCTGGGCGCGCCATTGGACGTGGTGGCATTGCCCCCGGATTAATTGTTGGATTGGTTGGCTTTGGTGGAGCAGCTGGAGGTGTGAAAGTTGCAGCAGCTGGACCTTTAGGTTCAGGCTTAACTTCTTCATTTACAACTGGCTCAACAACTGGAGCTTCTTCTTTAACTTCTGTTTTAGCAGTTTTGGTTGCTGCTTTCTTCGCAGTCTTTTTTGCGGCAGGTGCTTCGACAGGTGCTGCTGGAGCATCAGGAAATTCTGCACGAAGTTTGCGAGCCACTGGGGCTTCAATTGATGATGATGCGCCTTTTACGAATTCGCCAATCTCTGCGAGTTTGGCAATTACTACTTTGCTATCAACACCGAGATCTTTTGCAATCTCGTAGATCCGGACCTTAGACAATGTCTCTTCCTTGTTTCGGCCCGGAAAACTAAAAACTAGTAACCAGGCGCATTAGAAAGTACGACCAATTTGATCGTACTCATTTGGTACTCATCGGGATTTCATTCCTGACACGCTCCGTATGCGTTTGAGTGGTTATGGACGAAAAAAATCTTGCACCGATGTCGCATCTACCTTCGTTCGAAAACTTCGATTAAAGGCGGACTTTGAGACCGCGCTTTCGAAACACTCGGGACTGCGATGCAAGTACACACCGCGGCCTGGCTGTTTCGCGTTTTCATCCACCCGCAGTTGCGAGTCGACGAGAACAAGGCGCACAAGACCTTTTTTTGCTTGGCGAATCCGACATCCCACACAGGTGCGGGTTGGCAGATTTGGTTCAGCGGGCACGAATGCTACCCCTGATTCGTGGCAATTTGAGCCGACTCTGAGTAGAGAGGGTCAGCATCGGAGCGAATATCGATCTTCCAGCCAGTCAAACGAGCAGCTAGTCGGGCATTCTGCCCTTCCTTGCCAATGGCTAGGGATAGCTGAAAATCTGGTACGAACACGCGAGCGTGGCGGGCTTCTAGGTCGGTGATATCCACTCTGGCCACGCGGGCTGGTGAGAGGGCTGCGGCTAGGAACTTTGCTGGATCTTCAGAGAAATCCACGATGTCGATTTTTTCACCATTAAGTTCGTTGACCACAGCATTTACCCGTGCACCCATTGGGCCAATGCAACTTCCCTTCGCAGCCACCTGTGGGTTGTGGCTAACAACTGCAATTTTGGTACGAGCGCCCGCTTCACGAGCAATTGCCACAATTTCAACTGTGCCGTCGGCAACTTCTGGAACTTCGAGTGCAAACATCTGCTTAACAAGAGCTGGGTGGGTTCTTGAAACTACAACCACCATTCCATTATTAAGTTGACGGATAGCTACAAGAATTACTCGAAGACGAGAACCATGAACATATTTTTCTGTTGGAACTTGTTCTGCAGGTGGCATTTGAGCTTCAATTTTGCCGAGATCAACAAAAACCATTTTCGGATCTGAGCCTTGTTGAATCACACCGTTCACCATTGTGCCAATTTGGTTTTCAAGTTCTAGAGTTTGAACAGCATCGGTAGCTTTACGGAATTTGTCTGTCAAAACTTTTCGTGTGGTTTGGGTAGCGATGCGATCGAATCCTTCTGGAGTGTCATCGATTTCGCCAAGGTAGTTTCCTTCTGGATCTTTCTCAGTAAGCAAAACACTTACAGTTCCCTTTTCAAGATCTAGAACCACTCGAACTCGTTTGCCATCTACATAGTACGGAATGAACTCGCCTGGTTTTGGAGTTTCAGTAATTGCCCCTCTTAAGCGCAGATACGCGATCATTAGCGCTTCTTCAATTGATGGAAGGATGCTTTCAAGCGGCATTTCTAGGCTTTCAGTAACAACACGTAACTGGGTCATATCAATCTTCATCAGTAGCCAACTTCTTGAATTCGATTTGCACTAAAGCATTTTTGATTTGCGAAAGAGAAAGTGGATCATGTGACTCAAAAATAATCTGGTCGTCTTTAACTTCCTTGATACGGTCAACAAAAGTTTCGGTTTCAGTCTTTACTTCGACTTTGCGAGAAATGTTCTTTTTCCAATGACGCAAGTGAGTAAGTGGCCGATCGATTCCACGACTACTAACTTCGAGAGTGAATGCTCGGTCACCAAGGAGGTTCTCGGTTTCAATCGCGTTGTCGATTAAGCGACTAGCTGAAGCTATGTCATCTAGATTTAAAACAGATTCGCTATCAACGCTAATTTGTACGAGAAGGCGACGTCCAGCGTTTCGGATTAAGACTTCTTCGATAATCAGACCGGAGTCAAAAACATGTGGGGCCAATTCCTTTTGCAGGTCATCGGCGATGGCATTTAGTTCGCTCATCAAAGCTCCGGTTCTATTTATTGGTTCTGTTGTTTAAGTTGTAGGGGGATTTTAATGGCTAGAAGATGGAAAAAGCCAAACGCAAAATAAGCGCAGCTACGGCTACCAACAAAACCTTACGAACAAACGGTGATCCGTGACGGATTGCGAGTCTCGCACCCAACAAACTTCCTGTGAGATTGGCAAAGCCCATCAACAGACCGAGCGCCCAGTAAATATTGCCGACTTGAATGAAAACTAGAAGGGATGCAGCGTTGGTAGCGAGGTTTACAAACTTTGCAGTGGCAGAACTTCGCAGAAATGAAAGTCCAATTACGTTGACCAACATTGCTAACAAAAAGATGCCCGTGCCTGGCCCAATCGCCCCATCATAAAAACCAATGGCGGCACCCCAGGCGAATGGAGTGAGCTTTGTATGCTGTGGAACTTCATGATCTGCGATTGCAGACAATCCACTTGCAGGGTTTCGCCAGGTAATTACCCAAACTCCAATGAGCAATACCAAAATAACTGGACGAAAAACCTCTGGTTCAAGTTTCACGGCAACAATAGAACCGAAAATCGAACCAACGAATGCGGCCGACATCATAGGTACCAAAGTTTGAAGAGGTGGATTAACTTTTCTTGCAAACGCAACTGAAGCAGCAGTTGTACCGATGATGCTGCTCAACTTATTTGTGCCGATTGCAACAGTCGTGGCTTGAACTGGCAATGCCAACAAAAGGGCTGGCAATTGAATAAGTCCCCCGCCGCCACCAATCGCATCTAACCAGCCAGCCGCAAATGCCGCAATTGCTAAAACAACGAATGTTGCTAAATCAAGTTCAGGCATTTAATACTGCATCGACAGCAGAATCAATTGCAATCTCTTGTTTTTCACCAGACTTGCGATACTTAAGCTCGACTTTGCCATCTGCAAGCAGTTTTCCAACAACGATTGTCAAAGGAACACCTAACAATTCGGCATCGTTAAATTTCACACCAGCCGAAGCTCCACGACGATCGTCGTAGATAACTTCAACACCTGCAGACTCAAGTTCACTCGCAAGTTTTTCGGCAGCTTCGAAAACTGCATCATCTTTGCCAGTAGCAACAATGTGCACACCGGCTGGAGCAACAACTTTTGGCCAGGTCAATCCTTTTTCGTCGTGGTGTTGTTCAGCAATTGCAGCCACCAAACGTGAAACACCTATGCCGTATGAACCCATAGTGACTACGCGGCTTTCACCGTTTTCATCTTGAACAGTTAGGTCTAGCGCCTCTGCGTATTTGCGGCCAAGCTGGAATATATGACCAATCTCGATTCCGCGCGCGGTCTGCAAAATTCCACCACAACCAGTTGGACAAGCATCACCTTCAAGAACCTGAGCTGCTTCAACAATTCCGTCAGCCTTGAAATCTCGGCCCATCATCAAGTCGTATGTGTGATGGTTGTATTCGTTAGCGCCTGAAATCCAGCGAGTTCCATCTACTACTCGCGGATCTACCAAATATTTGATCTTTGTCGGTGAATCGAGACCAAGAATTGCTGGTCCGATGTAACCCTTCTTCAACAATGGATGCGCCTTGAAATCTTCTTCTTCAAAAACTTCTGGCGCGTCTGGATGAATAAAGGTTTCGAGGCGTTTGATATCAACATCACGATTTCCAGGCAAACCAACCGCCAACACATATTGCGAACCATCAGGACGGGTAACTTTGAAAACCACATTCTTCAATGTGTCTGAGCTTTCCCACTTACGATCTTTTCTTTGCAAATCTTCGCGAGTGTTAGAAAGTTCAACAAGTGAATCGATGGTTGGAGTTTTTGGAGTTTGTTCCGTATGCGCCCGATTGTCATTTGAAACTTCGAGCGCGGCTGGCGCGAGAGTTGCTACAGCCTCAACGTTAGCTGCGTAGCCACAGCCATGGCAGCGCACAAAAGTATCTTCACCATTTTCACAGATCGCCAAGAACTCTTCTGACTTAGAACCACCCATTGCACCAGACATTGCTGAAACAATTACATAATCAAGTTTTAGTCGATCGAAAGTTGAGATGTAAGCATCGCGGTGAGCTTGATAAGAAACTTCAAGTCCAGCATCATCGATATCAAAAGAGTATGAATCTTTCATCACGAATTCTCGACCACGCAAAATACCTGCACGAGGTCTGGCTTCGTCGCGGAACTTAGCTTGAATTTGGTAAATCCGAAGTGGTAAATCTTTGTAAGATGAATACTCACCTTTAACCATCAAAGTGAACATTTCTTCGTGGGTTGGACCTAAGAGATAGTCAACTTTGCGGCGGTCCTGAAGTCTGAAGAGATTGTCACCGTATTCGGTCCAACGATTGGTGGCTTCGTACGCTTCACGTGGTAGTAAGGCCGGGAAATGAACTTCTTGGAATCCCGCATTGTCCATTTCTTCGCGAACTACATTCTCGACTTTGCGGTAGATGCGGTAACCGAGTGGCAACCAAGAAAAGATGCCAGGAGCGATGCGACGAACAGCACCTGCGCGAACTAGAAGTTTGTGGCTCGGCACCTCAGCATCAGCTGGATCTTCACGCAAAGTACGTAGAAACAAAGATGACAAACGCAGCACAAATACTCCTTTATTGGGGCAAACCCTAGCGAGCAGTACGCGGCAGAATCTGCCTAACCCGCGAACTAGAAGAAGATTGTGCGAAAGTTTCCACGATTCTCAAATCCAAGTCGCTCATACAGCGCTAAGGCAGCAAGATTGAAATCGTTGACATAGAGAGTGATAGTTCTGCAATAATCTCGTTGAATTTGGTTTATCGCCATCTGCAAGAGGGCTACTGAAAAACCTCTGCCCCGTAATTCTGGGTGCAACCAAACTCCTTGAAGTTGGCCAGCACCATTGAATTGCGAGCCTAGATCTACTTTGAAAAGCACTCGCCCATCACTTGCAAACCATGCATATGAATTTCCAGCTTCAATCTGAGATTTTATGCGTAAGCGATACTCGACCAAATCCATAGGCGGAAGACCTACTTCGCCGGTAAACATCTCTACCGAGGCAGCGACATAGTTATCAAGATCTGTGAGTTCAACTTTTCGGACTTTTTTGTCATCCAATATTGGCAACTCTTTTTCGAGTACGAACAACAACTGGTTTTCTCTGACCAATCTAGGTTTTGGAAAACTCGATTGTGAAGTTTCCCAAATCTTTTCAACATCAGATTTGGTACCGACAATAGATGCAGTGCGATTATGTAATTTCGCAAAAAACTTGCCAAACTCAATTGCGGCGTTTTCAGTGATAGAAAATGGCACAAGGTTGGCGCTATAAAAAACTCCGCTGACAAGTTTTCCATCCTCAAAATATCCGAGAATAGAGCTGCTCGATGTATGTTTGAGAATTTCACTTGTGCGACTTACAACAAATAGATTTGCGTGAAATTCCTGATTTAGCAGATTCAGAGTTTCGGCTAAATCTTCGGAATTTAGTTCACGGATTTCAGAAAACATGACTTAAGAAATGGTTACAACTGGCGAACCAGATTCGCCTTCCATTGCTTCGGCAAGTTTCATTGCCTCTTCGATTAAGGTTTCAACGATTTGTGATTCAGGTACTGTTTTCACAACTTCACCTTTAACAAAGATTTGGCCTTTGCCATTGCCACTAGCCACACCAAGATCTGCTTCGCGAGCCTCACCTGGCCCATTAACAACGCAACCCATCACAGCAACACGAAGTGGAACTTCCATGCCTTCAAGTCCAGCTGTAACTTCGTTTGCCAACTTGTAAACATCAACTTGGGCACGACCACAAGAAGGGCAAGAAACAATTTCAAGCCCGCGGCGGCGCAAGTTCAGAGATTCAAGAATCTGCAGACCAACTTTTACTTCCTCAACCGGTGGAGCTGAAAGCGAAACTCGAATTGTGTCACCGATGCCACGTGAAAGAAGTGCACCGAAAGCGACTGCAGATTTGATTGTGCCTTGGAAACTTGGTCCCGCTTCGGTCACACCTAAATGCAACGGGTAATCACATTTTTCAGAAAGCAGTTCATAGGCGCGCACCATCACAACTGGGTCATGGTGCTTCACAGAAATTTTGATGTCACGGAAATCATGCTCTTCAAAAAGGCTGGCCTCCCAAAGGGCTGATTCAACCAGCGCCTCTGGCGTTGCTTTACCGTATTTTTGTAACAGTCTTGGATCCAAAGAACCTGCATTCACACCAATACGAATTGGAGTGCCGTGATCTTTAGCAGCTTTCGCAATCTCTTTAACTTTGTCATCGAATTGCTTGATGTTGCCAGGATTAACTCGAACCGCGGCACAACCAGCTTCAATTGCTGCGAAAACGTATTTAGGTTGAAAGTGAATGTCGGCAATAACTGGAATGCCTGACTTCTTTGCGATTTGTGCCAATGCGTCGGCGTCGTCCTGACTTGGAACAGCGACTCGGACTACCTGGCAGCCGGATGCGGTTAGTTCTGCAATCTGCTGAAGGGTTGAGTTCACATCGGCAGTGAGTGTTGTGGCCATGGATTGCACGCTGACTGGCGCATCTCCACCTACCGCAACTGGATGGGTGTGGTGTTTCAAAATTAACTGACGGGTCTTGCG
Organism: Actinomycetota bacterium; assembly: GCA_039795655.1. GTDB lineage: Bacteria > Actinomycetota > Actinomycetes > S36-B12 > UBA5976 > JAFMIT01. Next base: position 428 of record JBDKLK010000012.1, on the reverse strand, counting down.
CCGCGGTGCGATTACCTGTGGCAACTCTGGCATTGGCAATGAAGTCATGGTCTAAGGCTAACTATTGAGAGTAATTGGTGCGACTGCATCTGCCACAATCACAATCAAACCCGCTCCGAGTAACAGCAAGCTGACCAAGTACGTGAGAGGAAGCAACCGGGCAATATCTACTGGGCGGTCGTCCACCTTGCCTCGCAATTTTGCAATTCGCCTTCGAGTTGCCTCATATAAAGCACCTGCTACGTGACCGCCATCGAGTGGCAGAAATGGCAATAGGTTGAACAAAAATAAGAATAGATTCAGCGAAGCCGCCATTCCAAGAATTTGTTGAACCTTGGATCTGAGAGATTGATCACTAGCTGCGATTTCACCACTTAGTCTGGTTACACCGACAACCGAAATCGGTCCGTTTGGATCACGCTCTTTGC
>JBDKLK010000011.1:0-17148 GCA_039795655.1 Actinomycetota bacterium | reverse complement strand
AACAAAGCTAAGTTCAAGATCACTAGCGATGGAAAACTGCGTTTCAAGAAAACAGTTCCGGTTGGTGATTATGTTGTTAAGGTTCGTGCGAAGCACGGTTCAACTGTCGCAACTCAAAACATCACAGTTCACGTTGTTGATAATGGTGATCCGGTAGTTCCAGGCGATGAAGTGAAGTTAGGCACTGTCTATTTCGCACTTGATTCATGGGCACTTGATTCAGCGGCTATGGCAAAACTTGATGCTTACGCAAAGCGCATTAAGAAGGCTGGTTATCAAACAGTTGTGCTTTATGGTCACACCGACAACCAAGGTCCGGCACCTCGTGACGTTGGTCTTGCTAAGCGTCGTGCTCGCCAGGTTTACTTGTACTTGAGTCACACCTTGAAGAAGGTGGATTTTGTTCGCCAAGGTTTCAGCCGCAATGAACCTGCGAAACCAAACACAACAGACAAGAACAAGTCACTCAACCGCCGCGTTGAGGTTTGGGCTAAGTAATACTAAATAAATAGAGGGCCTCGGAGAAATCCGGGGCTCTTTCTTTTGCAAAGCTCTTGCATATACAAGTTGCTGCCAAATACAAAGCACACTCAGTTACAAGGAATCTGCGTTCATTTTCGTTCATTTGAGAATTTTGATTTTCAAGTTTGTGAGATTCTGTAGGGCATTTATCTTCCGCTCACGTTACAAACTTGAGAGGAAAAGTAATGTCTGTTCTAAACGCGGTTCTATCCGCAAATGCACTTTATGCAAAAGATTTTGGCGACAAAGCTAATCTTGCACTTCCGCCAGCTCGCCAGTTTGCGATTTTGACTTGCATGGATGCACGTCTCGATCCTGCAAAGTATGCGGGCTTGAGTGAAGGCGATGCACACGTGATTCGCAATGCTGGAGGTCGTGCATCTGATGATGCGATTCGTTCGCTTGTAATTTCTTACAAACTACTCGGAACAAAAGAATGGTTTGTTATTCATCATTCAGATTGCGGAATGGAATTCTTCACAGACGAAGTAATTCGCGGATTACTTGCAAATAGTCTTGAAACTGCAGCTCTTGGTCCTGATGGTTTCTACGATCTTGGCAAAGGTCCAGGTTCTGCAGAAGCCAACTACATCGATTGGTTAACCATTAAGGAACAAGCTGCGAGTGTTACAGAAGATGTGATTCGTATTAAGAATCATCCTTTGGTTCCAGCAAATATTCCTGTTTACGGTTACATCTACGATGTGAAGAGCGGTAACTTGATTGAGGTTCCAACAGCGACTGCTGCGGGCAAAGTTAAGTAATCATCGAGAGGGCGGTCCTGGGTTGGGTGCTCAGGATTCGCTCTCTTTTTGCTCACGTTTTGTGAGCCAATCTTGAGCAATTTGAGAGTAAAACCCCGATTTCAGAAAACCCTTTGTGAGCGGGTATCCTTCGCCCGCACTCAGAAATGAGAGCCTGCGCCCGTAGCTCAACGGATAGAGCATCTGACTACGGATCAGAAGGTTAGAGGTTCGAATCCTCTCGGGCGCGCAAATCTTTACCCCGCCGGTGAGCGGGGTTTTTGTTTGTCTTGATTTGCTCAAACAGCAGAACCCACTATATTTCGGCTAAAGGTTCCACCCCGATGATAAGAGCCCCTGGGCTCTACCGTTAAAGGTTAGTCGGGGTGGTCATTTTTATATGGGCAGTTTCAATTTCCTAAATACGAACTTTGCACTCTGATAGACATATTGAATTTCGTAGTTGATTCCAAGGCCGAGACTCATTTCTCTCCAACTGTATGTACTTCGACCAAGAAATGTAATCTGCAATTTGTCCATTCGAATCACTTACCATTCGATGAAAATATATATGGAATGATTTACCATTGGCCTACCGATGTTGTGCCAAGGCAGATGCACTTGGATGTGCGGGTTGATGATCTACAAACGGGTCTCGAAAAAGTTGAAGCCATTGGCGCAAAACGCTAAATAAAAGTAGCAATACCTTCTGGGTCTGCACTGATCCAGAAGGAAATCCATTCTGTTTAGTTAAGTTGGACTAGTACTGGAAATCAAGATTTATTCAAGTTTGTGCCAAAAGTCAGGTTTTGCATTAGGCTAGGAATGTAAATACCGGTCTGCTCCTTATGGGGTGGGCCGGTTGTCTTTTAGGAATTAATGAAACCTTTTCTCTCACTAAATGAACAAATAGCACTACTGAGCAATCGAGGCTTAGAAATCCACCATGAAAATGACTTCAGAGAATACTTAAGACAGAATAATTACTATCGTCTTAGGGGCTATTTTCACCCATTCTTACTGGAGAATAATCAATCACAAACTAGTCAATTCAAACCAGGTTCTTCGAGCAAATTACTAATTGAAATTACGCAATTCGATAGAGAGCTTCGAGAACTTTTGTTTCAGGCTCTTTCAGTTCTAGAGACACAATTCAAGTCTTTCATTGCCTACAGGATTGGTAGCCATAACGAGTACCTGCATCTTGATGGTTCAGGACTAACTTATGAGTTTCTCAATGTACCTACTGAGAACGGAAAAACAAGGTTTCAAAATTGGTCCGAAAAATATGAGAAGACAATGCAAAAACGAATGCACTCTGAAATTGTTAAGAGCCATGTAACTAAATACAATGGAAAACTTCCCATATGGGCAGCAGTTGAAATACTAGATTTTGGACAAGTCTCTTCGTTGTATCGTGGACTAGATGAATCAATAGCTGCATTAGTTGCAAATGAATTTGATTGTAAGGTAAGTTTTTTAAGAACGTCGATCGCAACTTTGAATGACCTCAGGAACCATGTTGCTCATCAATCAAGGATATGGAATTTTCACTATCCAGTAATTCCAACCTTTAGAAAATCGAGTTTGCCTGTCGAATTAGCGAATTTGAGAATGCTCGATGATTATGACAAACACAAGCTCTATCTGCGGCTAGAGCTTCTGATTTGGTTCGATAGTAGGAATTCGTTTAGTATCGAATTCAGCAACAAGCTTAAAGATGTCTTGAGTAGATTTCCAAAGTCAATCTTTTTGGATAAACACGGTTTTGGCTTACCGAGATCTTTTCAGACAAGCGCTCTTTGGAAAAATATTGATAGCTGAACAAACCCGGCGACTATCCTTTTCTGGTGAAATTAGTCGGCTCATTACCAGAATCGCGAATGCCGAGTCCGCAAGATGCGCCGGCTATTCGTTGGGGTGTTATTGCTCCTGGCGGAATTGCACACGCGTTCGCATCAGCAGTTAATGATGAGACCAACTCTCGCATCGCAGCTGTGGGTTCGCGATCACTTGAACGTGCCAAGGATTTTGCGGCGAAGTTCGAAAAAGATGGTGCTATTCGCGCATATGGATCTTATGAAGAATTAGTACAAGATGACGGAATTGATGCGGTTTACGTTGCCTCACCGCACTCTGAGCATCACGCTCACGTTTCACTTGCCTTGAATGCAGGCAAACCGGTTTTAGTCGAAAAAGCTTTCACTCAAAATGCAAAACAAGCTGTTGAGATTGTTGAGCTAGCGCGCAGCAAGAACTTGTTGCTGGTCGAGGCTATGTGGACTCGATTTTTGCCACATATTGATGTCGTGCGGCAGCTCGTAGAAAACGGTGAGATTGGAAATATTCAAAAAATCTTTGCAGATCATGGACAAGAAATGCATTTCCCACCTGAACATAGATTGCAAAATCCTGCGCTTGCAGGTGGAGCGTTGTTAGATCTAGGAATTTATCCATTGAGCTTTATGCATATGTTGATGGGCAATCCAGATTCTGTCACTGCAATCGGCACCTTAAGTGCGACCGGTGTTGATGAAAGTATGGATGCGTCGCTTATGTGGGGTGAGGTGCAAGGCGTACTTGCCACAACTCAGAAAATGAAAACCCCTACCTCTGCGATTGTGCTTGGTGATGTTGCAAGCATCAAAATTCCTGGAGATTTTTATCAGCCAAATGAAGTGCATTTGATTTATCCAGATGGAACTCATTTGCAGTCTCGACCAACAGCGGTTGCTGGCCTTGCGTATGAAGCTGCAGAGTTTGCACGTTTGCTAGCCGTAGGTGCTGATGAATCTGATTTGATGACGCATGCTGATTCAATTTCGATCATGCGAATCATGGATGAAATGCGCGCTCACGTCGGCGTCAACTATCCAGGGGATTAATTAGTAAGTGTTCGCTTAACAGCGGTTTGCCACTGCACGTAATCAAGATTTGAATTTGGATTCGGTGCGAATTCGCGATCTTTTTGCACTGCTGACCGCAATTCATTTTTGTCTTTCCAAACTCCAGTCCCGAGGCCTGCTAAGAAGGCTGCGCCAAGTGCTGTGGTTTCTAGAGTCTTTCCGCGAACCACAGGAACTTCCAATACATCAGCTTGCATTTGCATAAGCAAATTGTTTGCTGAAGCACCACCATCAACACGAAGTTGTGCCAGTGGTTTGTTAATGTCGCGAGCCATTGCATCCACCACATCTTTGACTTGAAACGCGATGGCTTCGAGGGTTGCGCGAGCGATATGCGCCGAAGTTGTACCGCGGGTGATGCCAGTGATTGAACCGCGCGCGTTCGGATCCCAGTAAGGGGCGCCAAGACCTGAAAGCGCTGGAACGAACACGACACCATCGGTTGATTCCACTGATGAAGCTAGCGATTCGATATCGGATGCAGATTTGATGATTCCCAATCCATCGCGCAACCACTGGACTGCAGAACCAGTTACGAATACTGCACCTTCAAGTGCGTAAGTGATTTTTCCGTCCGGTTCGCGCCAAGCGATTGTGGTTAGCAAACCCTGGTCTGAGATTTTATGTTCTTGACCAGTGTTGTAAAGGATGAAAGAACCAGTGCCGTAGGTGCATTTGCTCTCGCCAATGTTGAAAGCGGTTTGTCCAAACAGCGCAGCTTGTTGATCACCTGCAATTCCTGCGATTGGAATGTTTAGTCCATGAAAACTTTCAGGATCTGTATTTTGAATTACACCGTATGAATCAACCACGTGTGCAAGGAGATTAGTTGGCACACGGAAAATTTCGCCGAGATCTTCAGACCATTTCCCTGTACTGATATCTAGTAACTGTGTACGAGATGCATTTGATGCGTCAGTGACGAAAACTTCGCCAGCGGTGAGTCGTGCAATTAAATAAGTATCAACAGTGCCGACAGCGAATTTGCCATCAAGCACACCTTGCCAAATTTCTTTTTCGTTCTTGGAAAGCCAAGTTAGTTTTGTTGAGGAGAAATAAGGATCTAGACCGAGTCCGGTTAGATTTTTGACCAGCGGTTCAAGGTTCTCACTTCGCAATTCATCAACAATGCTTGCGGTGCGACGGTCTTGCCAAACAATTCCACGCCGTGGGCCTTGAAAAGTTTTCTTGTCCCAAATCAAAACAGTTTCTCGCTGATTTGTGATGCCGAGGGCGCTTAAGTCGCTGATGCCGACGGTATCAATAACGGTTCTTACAGCTTTTAGTGTTGCTTGCCAGATTTCTTCGACATCGTGTTCCACCCAACCAGGGGAAGGAAAGTGCTGTGGGAATTCGCTGTAACCGCGGGCAGTGATTTCACCCAGTTCATTTACGGCAATTGCAGTCACGCCAGTGGTTCCAGCATCAATTGCGAGTATCGCCATTCGCACACCTAACTTACTTAGTCGTAACTGCAAATTTTCTTAGGCTTACCCTATGCGTAATCGCGACCAAAAAATAGCAACTTTGAATGCCGAATTCGATGTTGTGATTGTTGGTGGTGGAATTAATGGCGCAGTTTCAGCAGCAGCTCTTGTCGCACACGGTGTAAAGGTCGCGTTGCTCGAAGCCAACGATTTTGCGAGTATGACAAGCCAGGAATCCTCAAACATGGTTTGGGGCGGCATCAAGTATTTGCAGGATTTCGAGTTCCATTTGGTGTGGTCGCTGTGTAAATCCCGCAATCAGTTGCTGAAGAAATATCCAAACCGAATCAAAGAGATCCCATTTTTTGCAGTGGTTGGTGAGACCTCACCGTTTAGCCGCAATCTTGGAATGCTTGGTTCGGCGGCTTATTGGTTTTTTGGTCGCTTCAAGACACAGATGCCGAAAGTATTTTCAAACGAAAAAATTAGACGCATCAACTCTCTTGTGAATGTGAGCTCATCTAAGGGTGCAGTGCAATACAACGATGCGATCTTGTTGGATAACGATTCCCGCTTTGTTTATGAGTTTATTAAGACTGCAGAGAAACTCGGAGCAACCGCTCTGAACTACTTTGAAGTGACGGACGCAGCGAAAACCAATTCTGGTTGGGAAGTTACTGGCACAGACAAGATCGGTGGTGGATCTCACTCACTGAAAGCAAAAGTTTTAGTAAACGCCGCTGGTCCTTACACAAAAATCCTTAATGACAGTTTCTCGATTCCAACAGCGAATGAGATAGTGATTTCTAAAGGTGTACATTTAATAGTTCCGCACATTGAAACAAACGGAAAAGTCTTAACTTTTTTTGATGACAGTGGTCGGTTGTTTTATGTTTTGCCAATGCATGACCGAACCGTTATCGGAACCACTGATACGTTCGCTTCCGACGCGAAAGAAAAAGTTACTGATGGAGATCGCGATTTTCTTTTGGCACAAGCTAATCGTTGTTTGAATTTGCCAAAACCACTTACGAGGGATGACATCATCGCCGAACGTTGCGGCGTGCGACCACTGGTAGTAAAAGATGCTGCAAGCCTTGACAATGTTGATTGGATTTCACTTTCGCGCAAACATGTTGTTGAAGCGCATAAAGACTTGAACTCGATTTCAATCTACGGCGGAAAACTCACTGACTGCATAAACGTTGGTTTAGAAGTTGTTGCCTTAGCCAAAAAGTTAGGGATATCTATTCATCCAGCGAAGGAATGGATCGGCGAGACCGATCCGACGATTCCAGCCGGTTTAATCCAGAAGGTGACCGAGTTCCACGGCGAAGCCGGTCCGCAGGTCGCTCGCGAACTGTGGCGCCGCCATGGGAGAGATGCACTCGAAATTGTGGATGTTTGGAATGAGGATTCAAACGCTGCCCGCCTGGTTTTCAAGGGACTCGGTTTCACCTATGGCGAGATCGAGTTCATTTCCAAGCACGAAAATGTGTTTTTCACTGAAGATTTGCTTCGCCGTCGAACCCCAATAGCTTTGCTTCGTTCTCCTGAAGAGCTCATTGCAGCGGGATTAGCTGATTTTATTTAATCGGTAATCCAAGGTCTCGGAAAACTTCTAGTACTGCTTCGCGATCTGAGTGGTCGACTCCAATATAAGTAAGTGGCTGAGCAACAGTTTCGATGTGCCACATTCCCATGTTGAACCGCATTTTGGTCACGTGCTTGTGGCTCATGTAGCGCAGTACTTTGAACGACTTTGGGTGAATGAAAATAAAACGCGTTGATGTTATTGCCAGGTATTTGAAACGTCGGTCGTTCACTAATGCGATGAATTTAAGTTCTTCGTCTTGGTTGACCACGGAAACTAGAGTCGCATCCAGAGATGCTTGATCATCGGAATGATGCAGTTTGCCGGTTCGCATTATTTACTGGCTTTTGTGTATTTCTTTAGGATTGCGATTGCGTTCTTGCCGATGCCGTGTAGCGCGGCAAGTTCATCAAGTGAAATCTTTTTCAAATCAGCGGGCTTAAGCAGTCTTGCGCCCACCAACGCACGACGAGCTGGTGCGGCCAAACCGAGTTTGCGCCATTCGCCATCAAGTTTTTCGTAGCGATTCAAATCAACCTCGCCGCGTGTGACAAGGCAATTGCTCATTGTTGAAGTTTCGCTACCGCGCAGAATCTTTTCCATGGCTTTACCTTGCGCTAGTTCATCAACGAGCTTGTCCATATAACGAATCTTCTTCATTAATGGATCTTCAATTTCTGCAATTTTGACGCCACAAATTGAGCCAGTGATTTGATTCGCATTCTTGTTTAATTTGGCCGCTTTAAAAAACTCGCGAAAGGTGCTTTCATCGTTGATATGTTTCTTAAGAGCCTTGCTATCAAAACCTGTTAACCACATAACAACCTGGTCAACCTCTTTAGCGGTTCGACCCTTGCGCTCAGCCTTTTTCACATAGAGCGGATAAACCGAGGCAAAGCTCATCTCAAAAATTTTGTGCTGCATAGGGGAAGGTTAGTTTGAATTCTTACGTTTTCTTAGTTCTCTTAGTAGGACACTCATTGCTGCTCGATAAATCTCTGTGAATTCCTGCAGTTCCATTTTAGGAAAGCTCATTACGACAGTTGGACTTGGAGTGAAGTGGGTTGAAATACTTAGATCTAATCCTGAATATTCATTATGCAAAAACTCGAGTAGGGTAATTTGAAATTCTGGTAGATCATCACCTACAAAATCAGGGAGGGTAAAAACGGCTTCATAGCGGTCTCCACCTGTTTTTAGTTCACCAGTCATAGCCTGGGAAAAATCAAATTTCTTTCGAGGCATGTTTTCAAGACGATGCAAAGTTCTATCACTAAATGTCATGAAATTCGGTTCAGAAACAGAATCAGTAAGGCTGTCCTCTATTTTCGAAGTCATAAGCTTCTCAATAAGGTGCACGTTTCGTAATGAATTACGTGAATACAGCTGTCTTATGTCCTTTTCGTTTCGCTCGATCACCATCTGGCCATGCTCCTGCCAAGGTTTCTCATAACTGGCTGCAAATTTTGACAAACTTTCTTTGTGTTTAATGAATTCATTAGCAACTTTAAGAAGCCATCCGTAAGCATCACCTGGAGTTTCAAGATTTTCTTCACCGAGTTCTCGCGCGGTACGTGAATCTGGTTCTAGGACGTACTCAGCAATTTTGCGAATACGCGACATGCGAGTAGAAATTGAATTTCTTTCTCGTCGATTTTCATCTAGTTCTTTGTAAATGTAGTGAATGAGTTCCGACATCGAATTTAAGAACGAAACTTTCTCGATCTGCATGAATGTGTCTGCTACACGTGAATCAAATTTCGCCATCTCTGAATTGCGAAGCATATTGACATGTTTGAAGAGCTCATTAAGTTTTTGTTCCACACGTTCTTCTCCATGTGAACCTGGCATCAGAGCCGAGTTACAAACCTGTTTAAAGCTTTGCTGCAGATTGGAAGTTGGCCCAGTTCCACGCGTTGTGCGCCGGAAGACCGCATCCGCTTTGACTATCTGGTCCCACTCGTCCTCTGTCACATTGAAAACCTTAAGGATTATGGCCGCCGTGCTTTGCAGGATCAGCTCCCTGTGTTCGTCGTACTCACGGCGGGCGGTCGAATGAATGACCTCTGCCAGGGTTCTTCCTGAGCATGGGAATAAGGGTTCTAGTGTGGAATCAAGCATGTAACTAGGTTAAATGACCCACCTGAAAAATACAATATAGGTAAATTCGACATATTTTGTCCATTTGCTGAACTTTTTTATTTTTTCCCGAGCGACACGCCTAATTCCGATTTGACAATATAAAATATCTTGCATTATTGTATCCTTGTGACAAAATAAACGCAGAAAGGTTGTCAATTATGTACAGAGAAGAAGATACAGAACTTCTGAACATTTCGCGAGCTCAAGTTCGCCATATCAATTCAGGCTCTAAAGCCCCAAAGAAGAAGGAAAAGTCCACATTGAACATCCCCCGTAAAGCTTGTGAAGAAAAACGTCGTTTTCGCAATATCGAAGAAGCAAAACGCGGCTTAAAAGCATCAAAAAACCGTGCTCGGATCGATTTGGCTGAGACAGGCGCTACCCGCCTACTCGCCGAGCGCTACTACCTATGTCCAAAATGCAAGGGCTACCACCTCACATCGAAACCTCAATACACAACTGGAAAGGCTGCTTAATTGAGAAATATAAATCCAGAGAATCTACTCAAAGTAATCCAAGACCTAAAAATTCCTGTGGCAATCACTGATGATGCCGCTTGCAAAGGTGTGAATCCAAGAATTATGGATGGCGAGACTATTCCAGATATCCATGCGGCGCGGGGGATCTGCATGGAATGTCCGGTGAAAGCTATCTGCAAAGAGTGGGCTGTTTGGCACGAGCCAGATGGTGTCTGGGCTGGGCTTACACCAGGTGAACGTAAGAAACTTCGCGATGGCAAACCGTTGATCAATATCGAAGAGCAACTCGAAATTATTAACTACGCAGAAAATCTATTTTCTGGAAAGACTGTAAAAGTGCTGGCTGAAGAGTATAAAGTTACCGAACGAACAATTTATCGTTGGCGACATGACTTAACAGAACTTGGATTGGCGGGGTAATCATGGATCAGGATAAACAAGAAGAAATAACCGTTGAAGCAAACTACGTTGTTTTGAACAATTTTCGAATCGCATCAGAAGAGCTTGTCGCTGAACTTGTTGATGCAGAAGACCGCAGAGAAAAACTTCTCGGATTAATCGATCTTGGCTTGCGAGCAAGAAATCTTGCTGACAACCGGGTTGATGAAGATTCTGTCAAATTCACAGTTCAAAAACTTGGCGAGAAATTTGAAAAGCAAATCGAAGAAGCTGTTCAAGCTATTGATGATAAGTCTCGTGAAATGCTTGGCGGTGAGGAAAGTGAAGCCGGCAAAATTTTTAAAGGTTTCCGCCAAGAGTTGCAAAAAGAACTCGCTGAGAACTTTGATGCTGAAAGAGCCAACAGTTTCATGAGTAAATTCAATGCCTTACTTGACAAAACTATCTCAGCTGAATTCCAGAATTTTAGAAGAGAGTTTGAAGCAACAAACCCAGACTCTTCACTTGGAAAACTAAGTGGAGCTTTGAAACAAAATCTTGAAGATGCTCACAAAGCTTTGAAGGCAGAAATTGATGCAGTGAAGGAATTAGTGACGACCAAATCTGCAGACAAGAAAGCACTTGGTAAGCAGTCAAAGAAAGGTACGGAACTCGAATCTGCGATACACGAAGCATTAGCACCAAATTGCACCAAGCAACGAGACGTAATCAAAGTAACTGGAGCAGAGACTGGTTTCGCTGGAAACATGAAAGGCGATCTTGTCATTGAACTTGATACGGCAGATTCAAAATCCAGAAACCTAAAGATCGTTATTGAAAGCAAAGCAGCCAGCAAGACCACAACAGCAATTCGCGATGAAATTATGCTCGGGATGGAGAACCGCAGAGCAAGTGTTGGTATTGCAGTATTTGATATTAACAATATCCCAACCGGCATTACCGAGCATTTCACTCCTTTCGAGAACTTTTGTGTTGTAATAGTTGATCGCGAAGATGTTGATTCAAATCTTTTGTATGTTGCTTATCTCTGGGCAAGATGGAATGTCCTAAAACAGCGTCTCGGAAAGGAACTAACAATTCCTGTAAGTCAGATTGATGACTTGCTCAACAAAATTCAAGATCGCATGAAACTAATTGTTGAAATCAAAAAAGGTCACGGTGCCATGAACCGCGCATTGCGACTAGCCAACGGAAATCTCGAAACTCTGGAAACTAATCTCACTAACGAGATTGAGGAGTTCCGACTGAATATTGGCCAGGATCAAAATGATGAGGATTACAGCTCTGAGATGCGCCAAGAAGATGAGGCTGCGCTTAAAGAGTATGAGGAAGAAACCTACCAAGCTGTAAAAGTATTGCCTATGACTGGGCGTGACTTTCAAATGGCTGGCAATGAGAAATTCGGCGACCAGTTTCCGCAAATGAAAGGAAACTTAGATACGCAGTGGATAAACATCTTTAACGCACCTTCTAGAGAGAAAATTAGAGAATACCTACATTTACAAGATCCCACTCTGGATGATTTGAGTAAGAAATTCATAGGAGATATTTCCGAAATGACTGGAATAGGCGAGGCATCTATGCAGGAGTTATTCACATACATTCGAAACAGCGACGCGGCATAAATTCAGACAAAACCAATGACTAGCCCTAAAGCCTTTTACTTTATCTAGATTCAACGAAATGTGAATGGCGAATCGTCGATCAAGTAATTTCGGATGGGCGGGGAGAGTTCGTAATTAATGGACCGAAATCTGGTTCATACAAAATTACCGGACCAACTGGGAAAACCTTGTTGTCTGCAAAATTGAACTTTAAATAGTGGATAGTTTTCCAACTCAGCTCCAAATGTGTCCAGGATGGGCGAGCCATTCCTCTTCAGTCATCTCGTCGTACTCTGCCTCTGGGATCATCAGCGCGCAAGAACAGATAACTTCCGGCAATCCATCTTCGGTGGTGACTGACTGGACTTCATGATTGTCACTCTGCTGATCGGCAAGCGCGCCTTGCAATCTTGAGAGACGAATAAAGGCTGCAGCAGCACCAGAGCTTTTCTGTTCTCCGAGTTCCTTGACCCGAGCTTCCATTCGCACGACATCTGCAGCTAGTTCAAGTGTGTCTTCATCGTATTTATATGCTGGATTCAATTCAGTCATTGGTCTCCTTAATCAGAGTAGAAAACTAAAACTCCAACCTGACCCTTAGCTGTGGATAAAACTGGTAAACGCTTTAGGGACACGCCAAAATAGACTTGGTTAGGTTGCTTGGCGAATTTCATCCAAAACCCCTATATTCCCGCCCCTCAATAGTTCTTCAGTTCTGAAGAAACACCTCGCGGTCCCCGCAAAAAATCCAGCTGAAAAAGCTCTTTTCGGTGTCGCCTTTTTCTGCTCAGTGGGTATGTCAGAGGGGGTATCGAGAATTCGCGTCCGCGAATTTTGGTCGTACGGCCACATTGTTTGAAAACTCAATAGTGTTGAAACGAAGCAATTGCTTCTAGAAGATTTTTTAGCAGCCTAGAGCTGTACCACGGATTTATCCGAAAAAACTTTTTACATTTGTTGGGAATTAATTTGGACATTGAAACTCGTTACCGCCGCGGCATATTCCTTCCTCATATCGAAAACTGGAGTTGGATACAAACAGTATCTGAACGCCTTAAACCAAACGCACGCAAATTCGTTTGGAGCAAAATGAATTATGAAGAAGCGCTCTCAAAATTCAAAACAGCAGAAATCAATTACAAAACTGCATTACAAACTTTGCAACTAACTGAAGACAATTTAGAAAACTTGTTGCAACAAACTGATTCACTAATCGCACAAAATAAGTATCGCGAATCTGATTATTACGACGCAATGTGGATCATAAAGAAATTTAAAAATCAGAAAGCTGAATTTGCGAACGCATTACGGGAGTATTCAGACTTTCTAGAAATCCGCGCAGTCCAGACCGAGAATGGTTGGCCTGCACTTTGGGCGCCGGAGTTTTGTGAACTCTGGAAAGAACTTGGTGGAAACCAAGAAAGCGCTCGCGCATGGGCAAACAAGTACTGGTTGCCTGAAGACGTTTTAGACATCGTGATCACTAATGAACTTTCAGTGATGCCAATGGAAGAACGGCTTAACTGCACTAACCCACCTCTGTCTACAAACGGCACTGGGTTTGAAACAACACCATTCGGTGTTGATGAATGGGAATTCTTGAAAGCGAACGGGGAATAAGTTGAGTGTTGACACTCCACGCAATAACGACGGAATGAGCGAAGAAGACCTTTGGGCATCACTCGAAGGAGTTATCGGAAGCGAACGCGCATCAAAGCTGATAGATATTGTCGAATTTCGGATGAACGCCGAAGATTACGAAGGCGCTTTACCAATTATTGATAGCGCAGTCGAATCAGCTCGAGATGCCGAAATCGACCAGGTGCTAGCCAAAGCGCTGTACATCAAATGCACGGTTGATAAGTCCCTCGACAACTACGCGGAAGCCATCAAGGCCGGACTTGAATCAGCGAGAATTTTCGAGCGGTATGACTCAGTAGTTGGATTAATCGAAGCATATAACGAAGTTTCAATCTGTTACGAGTTGAGCGGTGAATTGACCGAAGCGCTCAAGTATGTAGATATCGCAATCAATTCTGCGAAACAAACAGACAACACTTTTGAACTTGGGTTTGTTTACAAACAAAAATACGACGTTGTTTGCAAACTGGATTTTCCGTTTGAAGATCAACTCGAAGTGCTTTCGCTGGCGCGCCAAGCGTTTCGCGAATCCGGTCTAGTTGAATATGTTTTGCAGTCAGATGAAGAGGCAGCTCGAATCCTGATGGACAACGGCGACTACAAAGCGGCGCAAAACTTGCTGCAAGATTGTTTCAATGTTGCAATCACCCGCAAAGAATCACGTGCGGCATATTTCGCTCAGCAACTCGGAACTTGCTTGCGAGTTTCTAGTTGTTATCGCGAAGCGATTGACCCGCTGACCTTCGCCTATGACTATGCGGTCAAGAACCAGCTCACCGTTGACATTGCACACGCACAAATCGAGTTGGCTGTTTGCCAGTGGTACATGCATGAACACGATAAAGCGTTTGAAACACTTGCTCGTGCTCGTGCCAACTTCGATGTATGCGGTCACGACAGTGGAGTTCTGGATTGCGATCTATTTCGCGCCCCGTGGCTTCACATGTCAGATCGATTCAGCGAAGCGGCTGCACTAAATGAATTACTTGTGGAAACTTTGAGTGGTTTCTCAAAATTCATGGCTCGCGCCCGTCTTGCTGACAACTTCCGATTGGGTGGCAAACTCCACGAAGCGTTGGCCGCTGCAACACCAGAAGAAAACGAAGAAGATTTTTCTTCTCGTTCTAGCTGGTTCTGGCGTGAAAGCATTCGAGCCCGAGTTCTGATCGCGCTTAATCGCACAGAAGAAGCGTGGGAGATTGCAAGAGATTGCAACAACAAAGGTCTTTCGACTGCTGGCTACGAAACCCAAGGTTTCATGCTTGAACTTCTTGGGGATCTAAACGATTCGCGAGGTGTTGAACACGCTGCGATTCACCACTGGACTCAAGCGATAGCGATGTATTTGTCAGCCAACAACATGGAAGCTGCAAAAAACCTCTCGTATCGACTCCGTCCGGACGAGAACATCGAACAGATTCAGTAGGGGGAAACGTGGCGAACACGTCAGGAATGAAATGCCCAGTCTGCAAAGGCATACACATCACTCAAAAGTGGAACTTTGGTAATTCCTATTACCAATGCGACACATGTAATTTTGTATTTAACAAGAGTTAGGAGAGCGTACGAAAAATAAAAGAACGGCCAAAGAGATTTGTCAATCAAAAGTGGCCTACAGAGATCACCGAGAAGTCAGCTGGATTATGCGCAAAATCAATTTGCAGCGTCAGCGAGATATTGAACGTAAAGGTTTTTCAAAACGAAATGAGAAAACTTGTTACGTATGCCATATTTGCAAGAAATGGCACCTAACCTCAAAAACTAGATACGGATCGGAAGCGGCATAAATTGAGCAAACTAAACACTGAAACCCTTAGCCAAATTAAGCTTGATATTCGCGTCCCTCGCGAAATCACAATGAATGCGGCGTGCAAGAAAACCAATCCAATGATTATGGATGGCGAAACTCGTGAAAATATCCAGGCTGCACGTGAAGTTTGTGGTGGTTGCCCAGTCAGCGAGAAGTGTGGCGAGTGGGCGATCTGGCACGAACCTCACGGAGTCTGGTCCGGAATGACTCCACGTGAACGCAAAGTTATGCGCAAAGGTCAATCGCTAATCAACATAGAAGATGTCCAAGTATTACGTCAGCTAATTGCAAATTTGTTTTCTGGGAAAACTGTTGAAGCGCTTGCTGAAGAATACAAAGTCACCGATCGCACAATCTATCGATGGCGTGAACAAATCAAAGAGCTGAATATTGCTTAGATGTGTCAGAGGTGTGCCTTACCATGTGAATACAACAGGGGAGGCAAATGGAAAATATTCGAAACCAAATATCTGAAAAAATCGCAGAAATCGGCGCTGGTGAATCGCTCCTAATATTCACCGAAGAACAAAATACATTTATCAAATTCGATGCCAAAGTAAATGGCAAAATCCAAATGACTGCCGACAACGGCAATATTGAAGTTGAATTCACTAGGGATTTCACTTTTGATGTGATTGAAGACTTTTCAATCATCGAAAAAGTCAAGAAATTACCGCTAAAAACAATCAAATTGAATGCGGATGGTCAATTTCAGGTTGATGGTGAGCCGGACACTCACCTGGAAGCTGGTCCTGATGGAATTGCAGATCGCTCGATGGTTCCGCTTGGCGAACAAATCAAAGCAGCCTTGTTAAGCATTCTTCCAAACTTAAATCCAGGCAAACTAAATGATCCGCGAAAAGATGGAAGTCTGTTTAGTTATGAATTGGATAACGGTTTCACACTTTGGATTGAATGTGGAGAGCCTATAAACCAAATGAAAGTGAAAGCTGTAATTCAACATGTTACAGACGAACAAATTGAAGCTTTTCGTGTTTTTCCTAATAACAGAATCCTTCCTTACATGGTTCAGTTTTTCTCGGTAAAAACACTTAACTATGACAACGCGGTAGATTTCTTGATTGAACTACCTGCCGTTCCATTCATTGGGCAACATCTGGTTGCAGCTCTCAATTCTCTTGCAGAATCAATGCAAATATGGATCGACTACAACGGAGGAAACATTGAGCGATAACTCAAAAACCCGCATCATCGTAACTGACTCAAAAGGCGAGAGTCACACTTTCGCATCAACCGGACTGCACGAGGATTACAACTTCGATGCGAACATTTACACAGGCGACTTAATCGTTCGCCGCGTGAAGTATGGCCCTCGTGGCACTGACGAATGGGCTGAACAGTCAACAGTTGTTGTTGGTGCCTGGCTAGAGGGCTACTGGACTTCAGTGACTCAGATGGCCTAAATGTCTTTTCAAACTCTTTTGAGTCATCTAGATTTGACTCCGATATAGAGGGGGCTAAATGATCAGCAAGATTTTGATACTGAAATGCCTATTGAGAAAATATAACTAGGTTGCTGTGGGTCGATTCCTTAGAAACCTTCTTCGGCAGAGTGAAAAAGTTCAATTCGCAGCAATCGAGCTTGTTTCAATACGTAGGACTTACCAAGAGAGAAAAGACAAAGGTACTCTCAGGAAACTGGTTCAGACAGAGGACAGATTCCACTTATCTGAAATGCAGATAAAAGCTGCAGCCTCGAGGGCAAGAGAAACTTTAGTTGTAGCTGGAGCAGGATCGGGTAAAACTTCGCTGATTCTCGGGCGCGCGCTTTGGCTAATCAAGTCCAAACGTGTGAATGCTGAAAAAATTTTGATTCTGGCGTTTAACAGGGCTGCGGCAAAAGAAATCGAAGCCCGACTA
>JBDKLK010000010.1:0-17498 GCA_039795655.1 Actinomycetota bacterium | reverse complement strand
CATTAATGCATTCGCGCACATCATCCGGCCAACCATCAACTAATAACCCGACGGCACTTCTTTGTTTCGGTGCGACCGCAGAACGATCTGGCATTGCTTGAACTTGTGGCAGGACTTTCATATTAATTACAGGCGAACAATCGCAAAAGCTTTACCCAAAACAGTTTTGCCATCAAATACTGCATTGATGTCAATTTTGATTGTGCCGTCTTCGTTAACTGCAGAAACTTTGGCGTTGAAAACTACTTCAACTCCATTGTCATCATCTGGCACAACAACAGGTCTAGTAAACCGAACTGAGTAATCAACAATGTTTGCAGGCGAACCAGCCCAGCGAGTTACAACATTGATTGCTTGACCCATAGTCAACATTCCATGGGCAATAACCCCTGGAAGCCCGACCGCTAAAGCCGTTCTTTCATTCCAGTGAATTATGTTGAAATCTCCTGAAGCGCCTGCATACTGCACCAAGTCGCTGCGTTTGAAATTTACTTTGATTTCTGGAAGCTCTAATCCAACTTCTACATTTGTCATGCTGCTTCACCGCGCTCAACAAGTCCAGTCCAAACTTGGGCAATCAAACTCTTATCGCTTGCGAAAACATCGCCGCGCAAAGTAATCATGTGATTGCCTGCAATCGCTTTGATTTCTTCAATCGTGGTCATGACTGTGAGTTCATCGCCGGCAACAATCGGGCGTTCAAACTTGAAGCGCTGATCACCGTGTACGACCCGTGACCAGTTCAAACCAACTTCTGGAGAAGTTGCGGCATCACCCATTATTTCCAAAGTGATGGCAATTGAAAAAGTGGTTGGGGCAACTAAATCTGAAAAGCCGGCAGCTTTTGCGGCTGCAAGGTCATGGCAAACATCTGCAGTCTCACCCACTGCGCGCGCGAACTCACGAACCTTTTCTCTACCCACTAGATAGGTGCGATCAGAAGTAAAACTTCTTCCGACGCTCTCTAGATTAAGTGCCACATTAGCTCCTCTTATTAGTGGCTCAAGCCTAAAGGTTAGCCAACCATTTTTCGGTGTCTTCTGCGGATGTGAATCGAAACCGATTCAACTCTGCATTTTGGCTGTCTTGCATGATCTCCAAGATTTGCTGGTGGCGACGTTTATGAGTTGTCCACGCCCACAACAAAAGATTCTTTTCTTTATTAGGCGAAAACAAAAACCAAAATCGTTCGCGATTGCCATTCCAAAGTTGTGTGCGGTTAGTAATTCTCGACCAAGTGCGTTTCCACAATCGCCACATCACGAACTGGCGCGAATAGTCGAGACAAATAATCGTGTCGCAAGAACTCAAAACTAAATCACGAACTACCGAATAGTTTCCATCGACTACCCATTTTTCATTTTTGAGTTGCGAAGTAACTTGGGCACGAAAATCGACTACATCAATCGGCTGCCAGTTTGATTGGTGATAAATGGAATCTAGTTCGATTCTGTTCAGATTTAATTTCGAAGCCAAACTAGAAGCTAATGTGGTTTTACCTGAACCTGAACTACCCATTATGTAAATACGGTTCATTGGAATGTTTGCCACAAGATTAATTGTGCAGAATTTGTGGCTATAAAAAAACTTTGGCCAGCACCCGAAGGTAACTGGCCAAAGCTGCGTGAAACTTAGATCAACGAGTTTCTTTGTGAACCGTGTGCTTACCGCAAGTTGGGCAGAACTTGTTCAGCTCAATGCGGTCTGGATCATTACGACGATTCTTACGCGTGATGTAGTTACGTCCTTTGCAGTCGCCACAGGCGAGTGTGATCTTAGGACGGATGTCTGTGCCTTTTTTAGCCATAAAGCGACTCCTAGCCTTGTAATTTCCACATCCCGCGGAATTGCGAAACATGTTTCTCAAATGAATGAGAAGTAGCGGAGGCCGGACTTGAACCGGCGACACAACGATTATGAGCCGTTTGCTCTACCAGGCTGAGCTACCCCGCCACGAAATCAAGAGCGTTAACTCTCTTTTTCGAGCCCCCTTGCGGAATCGAACCGCAGACCTTCTCCTTACCATGGAGACGCTCTGCCTACTGAGCTAAGGGGGCGCACAATTCGTTTGACCAAATTGCAGCGCGCGAAGGATAGCCGAGCGCGGCTTGAGCCTGAAATCGCTAGTCAGGGCACACTCTGACAAGGTTGGTTTGTGAGTAGAAGGGTTCGTTTATGAGTAATTCAGTAAAGAGGGTTTTCTGGACCGAATCCGATATACCAGACATTCGCGGTCGGCACTTTGTAGTTACTGGTGGGAATTCTGGACTCGGGCTAGAAAATGTTCGAGCGCTTTCAACTCGTGGAGCCACCGTTACATTGGCATGCCGCAATCTCGAAAAAGGTAAAGCTGCACGCGATGCAATCGCTAAAGAATTCGGCGAAGTTGAAATCGATGTTCGGGAACTTGATTTAGCTTCTCTAAGTAGCATCCGAGATTTCGCGGCGCATCTATCTACTTCACCTATTGATGTGTTGATCAATAATGCTGGTGTGATGGCGCCACCTAAAAGTCACACAGCTGATGGTTTTGAATTGCAAATTGGAACCAACCATCTCGGACATTTTGCATTGACAGCGCATCTTTGGTCAGGACTAATGAAAAGCGAAGCACCACGTGTTGTCACTGTTTCTTCTAATGCTCACAAGATGAGTCAGATGAAAATGGGTCAGATGAATTGGGATGACCTTATGAGCGAAAAGAAATACTCAGCATGGGGCGCTTATGCCCAAAGTAAATTAGCCAATCTACTTTTTGCATTTGAATTAGATCGACGCGTAAAAGCCAAAAAACTTTCTAACTTTAAATCTATTGCAGCGCACCCTGGCTATAGCTCAACCAATCTATCCGCAGGTGCGACACAAAAAGCCCCGAATCTAATTCAAGACCTCAGTAGACGAATTGAAAAAATAATCGCACAACCAGCAAGCATGGGATCGCTACCACAACTTTATGCAGCTACTGCTGTTGAAGTTCCAAGTGGTGCTTACATTGGACCGGATGGATTTGGCGAATGGAGCGGCTATCCAAAACTTGTTAATGCCAACTCTCACGCAAAAAATGTAAGTGATGCAAATAAATTGTGGCAGATGAGCGAAGTCCTCACAAAGGTGAACTTCCCTATCTAACTATTTGCAGCCTTATTTAGCTGCGCAAGTTGTGCCAGCTGGCGGAACTGTTCCATTCAACAAATAATCAATTGCCAAATCATCTAGACATTTGATTCCGCCAAATAGTTGCGCGTGACCCGAGCCTTCGTAAACCACCAATGGAGATTTCAAATCTTCAGCTACACCTTCGGACCATGCGAATGGTGTTGCGGTGTCACCTTTAGAACCGATGATCAAATATTCGAGACCACTTGTGTTTGTGTATGGCTCTGGTTTCTTTGGTGGATTTGGAATCTTGTCATCCTCGTATGCGCGCCATGACCAGTAGCAACCAGG
Organism: Actinomycetota bacterium; assembly: GCA_039795655.1. Lineage (GTDB taxonomy): Bacteria > Actinomycetota > Actinomycetes > S36-B12 > UBA5976 > JAFMIT01. The sequence continues at coordinate 14,051 of JBDKLK010000010.1, read as the reverse complement.
CTCTTTTTCATCGGCTGGTTCAAAGTCATTTACATCGTAGAACATTGTTGCAAATGGATCAGCTGCTTCTAGCTTTGCTTTGTCGCTATCGCGTTCTGCTTTGGTTTTAGTGTCGCGGCTATCAACATCGAGGCAGTTTGTGATTGTCAAAATGTCGAATGAGTTATCGCGCTCAAGCGTGTTGCCGTCATAACCATCCATCATCAAACCCCAAAACTCGAAGTAAGAAGTATCAAAGTTTTTAGCTTGTTTCATTGCGGTTCGGAAAACAGAATACACATCGCTAGTTGGGTAGTAACCAAGCAAATCCAAACCATGCAAAATCAAGTACGGCGATAAACCGTTGCCGCGTTCAAAGAAACCTTCTGGTTTCATTGATGCGATATATCCGGTTGCTTCTCCAACAATTGCGGCATCGCGCAGGTCAAGCAAAATTTGTTCAACTTGGGCGCGAGTATCGCCAGGGCATTTTGGATCAGCTGCACACTTGTCAAAAAGTTTGGTGCGGGCTTTTGCAAAAGCTTCGGTCTGTTGAACTTGGTCTTCGATTTCATCAGTGCTTGAAGCGACAGGGCTGTCTAGCACCATCCGACCTGCATGCTTTGGAAAAGTTGAAATGTAAACGGCAGCGATTGTGGTTCCGTATGAATGCCCAACAAAATTCAAATCGTCTTTTGGTGCAACAACTTTTCGCATTAGTTCTAGATCTTGTACAACGTTGGCAGTCGACATCGCCCACCAAGTTGGATTGTTGTCCATGCAAACTTGGTAATACTCTTCAATTGCTGCTGCATCTTCATCAGCTTCGGCTTGATTCTTCGGATCAAAATAAGATTCGTAGTAAGAACGTAAATCTAAATCGTCATCACACTTAACTGGTGACGATGCGCCAACACCGCGTGGATCGAATCCGATGACGTCGAATGAGTCGCGAATTTCTTGCGGCATTGCAACAGATTGAATGTAATCAATTCCGGATTGACCAGGGCCGCCAGGATTAGTGAACAAAGTGCCAACTTTGTTTGAAGCAGTGCCTGAGGCAGGATCTTTCATCAAGGTCAATGTGATGTCTTGGGAATTCAAATCTGGGTCGTAGGAAATAGGCACTGTGATTTCGGCGCAGACCACGTCATCTGTCTTAAAGCCTGAGTCCATGTAGTCAGACTCAGTGAACAGTTTCTTCTTGCACTCACCCCAGGTCAGCTTTTGGCCTGTGTACTTGTCCATCCAGTTTGCATTGGATGCGGCACTGCAGCCACTGAGCACGAGGGCCATCAGGCCGATAGCCACAAGAATCTTCTTCACATTTCCCCACTTTTACTCTTAAATCTTGCCCCACACTAGCCATACCCCCGACTTTCAACCCCGCTCAGGCCTACGAGCCGCTCGCAGGGACTGCTCGCGAGACCCCTCGGACTGAGTTACGGGAAGGTAAAACCTCAAATATTCACAATTTTTATTTAATTAAATGCTTGCCCTAGCGCACCTTTTGCCTGAACAATTCGCCGTCTTGAGGGATGTTCCCTCAGGCCATACATATACAAGGAGACGGTTAATGACCCGCTCAAAGTACATGCGCTCTGTGGCTGTCCTAGGTATCACACTTCTTGCATTGAGCGCTTGCTCATCAAGCAGTGATGACACCACAGACGCTGCACCGCTGAAAATTGGAACGCTGTTGCCAGAAACCGGCAGCCTTGCATTCCTTGGACCACCTGAATATGCAGCAGTTGATCTTGCAGTTGCAGACATCAACGCAGCAGGTGGCGTACTTGGACAAGATGTCGAAGTACTTAAGGGAGACTCTGGCGACACAACAACTGAAATCGCGCAGACCACCGTTGATTCACACCTAGCTGCTGAAGTTAGTGCGATCGTCGGAGCTGCTTCATCTTCAGTTTCGTTCTCAGTTATCGACAAAATCACTGGTGCTGGAGTTGTTCACTTCTCAGGTGCAAACACCTCTCCAGATTTCACCAACTACGAAGACAATGGTTTGTACTTCCGTACAGCTCCATCTGACACTTTCCAAGGCGCAGTTCTTGGTCAGTTGATGGCAACTGACGGTGCAGAAAACATTGTTATCTTGAACATGGACGATGCTTACGGTAACGGTCTTGCTAAGTATGCAGCTAATGCATTCACTGGCACATCAACTGTAATCACCTACACACCAACTGCAACTGAATTCGCAGCTGAAGTTAAGCAAGCAAAAGATGCTAACCCAGATGCAATCGCAGTTATCGGTTTCGCAGAAACCACAGCAGTTGTTACTGAATTGATCAAGCAAGGCGTTGGTCCACAAGACGTTCCGCTTTACTTGGTAGACGGTAACTTGTCAGGTTCAGCATTCGTTGATCTACCAGCTGACGTTATGGTTGGAACAAAGGGAACTCTTCCAGGTGCTTACGCAGCTGAAGATTTCCAAGCACGTTTGCTAGAAATCAATCCAGATTTGACTGACTTCTCATACGCTGCAGAAAACTACGACGCAGTTACTCTTATCGCTCTAGCAGCTGAAGCTGGCGGCGCAACTGATGGTGCAACCATCGCTGCAAACCTCCAAGCAGTGTCTGAAGGTGGCGAAAAGTGCACCGACTTCGCATCATGCAAGGCTCTTCTTGATGATGGCGCTGACATCGACTACGACGGTCTTTCAGGCCCAGTTGAATTCGATGCTAACGGCGAAGTTACCCAAGCAACAATGGGCGTTTACGAATACACCGCAAACGACACCTACGTTGCTCGCCCAGAAGAATTCGTAGTTGGCGCAGTTCCTGCACCGCTCGACTAATTCAAAGCAAAAGGAAGGCCCGGTCGAATGACCGGGCCTTCTTCTTTAGGCAATAATTGCCAAACTTCCAAACAAAGGATCATCCATGAAGAGCATGACTTGCAAAGAACTAGGCGGCGCATGCGATGTCGTATTCGATGCAGAAACTTTCGAAGACTTATCTGCACAAAGCAAAAGCCACGGCCAGGAAATGGCAAAGAACAATGACCCAGCTCACATTGAAGCCATGAACCAGATGATGGAAATGATGAATGCCGGAAAATTTAGTGACTGGTTTGAGTCCGTCAAAAAACACTTCGACAATCTTTAATTCTTTGTCAAAACATTAAAGCCCAGTCTTTCGACTGGGCTTTAATTTATGTTTAATAACTACTTAACTTTTGCAAGTGTTCCGAGGTAAAGCTCAATCACGTGTGGATCGTTTGCAAGCTCACGGCCTGTGCCAGTGTATGCATTCTTACCTTGATCTAGCACGTAACCGCGGTCAACAATCTGCAAGCAACGACGAGCATTCTGTTCAACCATAACCACTGTTACGCCAGCTTTGTTGATGTTGCGTACGTTTACGAACACTTCATCTTGAAGAGCTGGTGAAAGACCTGCGCTTGGTTCATCTAGAAGCAGAACTTCTGGATTCATCATCAGAGCGCGGCTCATCGCAACCATTTGACGCTCTCCACCAGAAAGTGAACCAGCGCGTTGGTGACGACGTTCACCAAGAGTTGGGAATAAAGAAGTTACGAAATCAAAACGGTCTTTGAATCCTGCTTGGTTTTGGATTGCACCCATTTCTAGGTTTTCCAAAATAGTTAGGGATGGGAACACGTTGTTGTTCTGTGGAACGAAACCGATGCCGCGTTTTACAAGTTGGTCAGCACGAAGGCCAACAACTTCTTCTCCACCAAGTGTGACGCTACCGCTCCAGACTTTTACAAGACCAAACATTGATTTCAACAATGTTGATTTACCTGCTCCGTTAGGTCCGATGATTCCAACGAGTTCGCCACGGTTTGCATATAGATCGCAACCATTCAAGATGTTTACACCGGTGAAGTAACCGGCCACCAAATTGTCGGCGCGCAAAAGTGCGTTAGCTGCCGCTTCGCTGTGGTTGGTCATTTTTTATTCTCCCTTATCCAGTGAGACATCGTGATGTGCACCGAGGTAAGCATCGATAACTGCTTGGTCGCTCATAACTACATCTGGTGGACCTTCAGCAACAATCTTGCCTTGAGCCATAACGATTACCCAGTCGCTGATGTCGCGAACCATGTCCATATCGTGTTCAACGAAAAGAACTGTCATTCCCTGTTCACGCAAATCTTTTATGTGACCAAGAAGTGATTGGGTAAGAGCTGGGTTAACTCCAGCCATTGGTTCGTCAAGCATTACAAGTTCTGGATTAGTCATCAATGCGCGAGCCATTTCAAGTAGCTTGCGTTGACCACCAGAAAGAGCAGCAGCGAAGTCATCTTGCTTCTCGATCATCTTGAAGCGAGTCAATAGTTCGCGTGCACGTGCTGTGATTTCTTCTTCTTCTTTTTTCCATAGGAATGGAAGAAGTGAACGGAAAATTCCTTCACCGATTTGGTCGCGAGCACCTAGGCGCATGTTGTCTAGAACAGACAAACGGAAAAGTGCTTTGGTTAACTGGAAGGTGCGAACCATTCCCATTCGTGACACTTTGTGTGGCGGGACACCTTTAAGTGTTTTGCCATTCAAAGACCAGTCACCTGAATTTGGTTGGTCGAAACCGGTTAGCAGGTTGAAGAAAGTTGTTTTACCAGCGCCGTTTGGCCCGATCAAAGCTGTGATAGCACCACGTTGGATTTCAACGTGTTCAACATCAACAGCTGTTAGACCACCGAACTGACGAACGATGTTGTCAGCAACGATGATTGGATCTGGTTTTGCAGAACCTGGCTTTGCTTCAACATTTGCAAGTGCAGCAGTCGCTGCGTCTTTACGTGGAGTGTGTTGAGTTTCGTTATGCGCGTGCATCGAGAGCCAACTCCTTCTTGTCGCCGAAGATTCCTTGCGGTCGGAAGATCATCAGCAGCATCAAACTCAAGCCAACGAGCATGAATCGAACCTGACCTACTTGGTTTGGATTCATCAACCATTCAGGAATCAAATCTGCAGATACCGCCTGGCGTAAAACCTGTTCGATAAACACGATCAAGAACCAGAAGATGATTGAGCCAACAACTGGACCAAACACTCGAGCTGCTCCACCGAGGATGACGACTGCGTAGGCAAAGAAGGTTAGCGCGGTTGAGTAGTTGTCTGGCTGCACACTTTGACGTGAGATTGCGTAAACAAAGCCTGCGATAGTTCCGGCGATACCACCAAGAATCAGTGATTCCATTTTGTAGTAGTAAACGCTCTTTCCAAGTGAGCGCACTGCATCTTCGTCTTCACGAATCGCTTTGATTACGCGACCCCATGGAGAACGCATAATCAAGAAGGTGAAGAACGAGAAGATTGCAACCAAAACCCAGCCAACGATTACAACCCAAAGATCTTGTGGAGTGAATCGAAGGAATGGAGTTTCTAGTCCACCTGGGAATGGATTCAAGTTGTAGAAGTCCATACCGAACTTGCCGGTGATGCCGTCTGAACCGCCAAGGTATTCCTTGAATGTTACTGAACGTGCAATCTGGCGGATGATTTCTGCTGTCGCAATTGTGACGATAGCAAGATAGTCAGCGCGAAGGCGAAGTGTTGGAATACCAAGTAATAGCGCTAACAGAATAGAAACCACAATGCCGGAAGCAAAAGCGATCCAGAGTGAGATGTTGAATGAAACCACCATCACACCTACTGTGTAAGCACCTACAGCCATAAAGCCCGCTTGACCGAAGTTCAACAAGCCGGTGTAACCGAAGTGAATATTTAGACCAATCGCAGCCAACGCGAACATGATCGCGTTAACGCCAATCGCGCTACTGAGCGATTGTTGGATGATGAACTGAAAATCCATGATTAACCAATCCGCTCTTTACGTCCCATGATGCCTTGTGGTCGAACCAAAAGCACCAAAATCAATACGAACAATGCGCCAACGAACTTCAACTCTGTTGGAATAAACAGTGTTGATAGTTGGATGAACATGCCCACAACAAAGCTTCCGACAATTGCGCCGTAAGCGGTTCCAAGTCCACCGAGAGTTACAGCTGCGAAGATAAGCAACAAGATGTCGCTACCCATAATGAACTGAACACCTTGGTTCAAGCCCATCATTACACCGGCATATCCAGCAAGAACTGAACCTAGAATCCAAACGCTTTGGATTACTTTTTCAACGTTGATACCACTTGCGGATGCAAGTGCTGGGTTGTCTGCAACTGCACGAGAGGCTTTACCCATTGTTGATTTCAACAACCACATGATTGCAAGAACCAAAAGCACGATGCCGATAACAACTGTGATTGTCGCCTTCGGAGTCACACTGAGCGAACCAAACTGCCAACCAGCTTGACCTGCATATTGTGCATACTGTTCTTTGTCGCCACCGAAAATGTACAAGTAGGTGTAACGAACCAGAAGACCTAAACCAATTGAAACCACGAGCATCGCAATCAACCCAGTGCCGCGTTTACGAAGTGGTTTCCAGATGAAACGATCCTGCGCCCAACCTGACAAAACAACTGTCAAAACAATCGCAAGGATTGCAGCAGGAATGATGTGAATCCCGTACCACTTGTTAAACATGTAAGCACCAAGACCACCCATTGTGATGATTTCACCGTGCGCAAAGTTTGTTAAGCCAGTTGTACCGAAAATCAAACTCAAACCAAGTGCAGCTAGTGCAATCATGATGCTGAGGATGAAACCATCAACCGCAAGCTGCGTTGCAGTTTCAAGCATCGTCGCTTTGATCGGTCCAGGTCCAGTTAAGAACTGAACTGGCGGTGGACTTTTCGTCAACGCAAACAACACAACTGATTTGGTTGTTTTGTCCGGTTCGGTTAGTCCAACACCACTAGGAAGTGTGTCTGGATTAATAGTTACGAAATACTGACCAGCAACTGTTGGTGTGTAAGACCAATTACCTGCCGCATCTGTTGTGACGGTGGTAATTACAGTTTCTTGGGAATTAGGACCAGCAATGGTTAGTTCAACCCCTGCAATTGGTTTCCCTTTTAGGTCGACGATTTGTCCGCTAATAACTGCGGTGTCTTCAGCGTGCGCCGCAGATAGCGGTGTTAGCAAAAGGGTAAACAGCAGAGCAGCAAGGACTTTGCCGATAGCTCGACTCACAGGTCAGCCTCCATGGACTCTCGAAGTGCGCCGTAGCCTAACTGCGCACAGACTCAATGACTAGGACTATCAGAGGGGCAAAAAGTAAGGCTGGCAAAAGGTCCGCCACCTTGATTTGTTTAATATTCAACAACCGTAAACCGACGCCAACCAAGAGCAATCCTCCAGTCGCTGTGAGGGCATCAACCTGGGCTGGATTGATAGCAGATCCGACCGCGAGACCGAGACCGGTGAAGAAACCTTGGTAAATACCCACGCTGAGTGCTGAGCTCGCTACCCCAAACGCACCGAAAGATGCGGCAAAAGCCATGGCAGCGAAGAAGTCGAGAGAACTCTTGAGGATGAGCTGATCAATCCCAGTTCCCAGGCCGTCCGAGATGCCACCCATGATGGCTAGCGGGCCAACCACAAATAGCAGCGACGCAGACACGAACCCCTCGATAAAGCGGCTCGATTCCCCACCTGAGTTGAACTTGGCGTTGAGGAAGATGCCGATTGAGTCGAATTTCTCGGTGATTTTGAGGGCGGTGCCTACAAAAGCGCCTAACAACAGCGAACCAAGCACAACCAGCAACGGGAAACCATCGCCAACTGAATCCGACAGAGTGGAAGAACTGACCACCCAAGCCGACATCAAACCCACAAGTGTGGTGATTAGCCCCAGTGAATCTGTGATGGTGTCGCGAAGCCGTTCGGAGAACTTATGACCGAGGAATCCACCGATCACCGAGCCAGCCACAATCGCTACGACATTGATAACCGTGCCAGCTCCAGCAAATAACGAATCCATTAATCAGCCTCTCAAAACCTACTCACGCAAAACTTTACTAGAACGTGACTTTTGGCAGGTGGCTATTTCTCTAATGCAGGCGTAGTTTTTGAAACGTCAAAGGAGGAAGTCATGACAAACAAATATGCCGACCGGCTAGTAGTAGTAGAAGTAACACACGATGTTGCAAAGGTATGGGCAGTAAGAGAATCCTCACAAACACATCCTGATGTGATTTTGCGCGAACCAGATAGCGAGAAACAGAATCACTTCAAACAAGCATCACGGAATAACAATCACGGGGTTGAAAGAATCGACGGACACTATTTCGAAGAGATTGTTAATTTCTTGCTTGAAGCAAAAAAGATTTTGCTGGTTGGTAACGGAAAAGGAAAAGCAAGCGAAATGGAATTGTTTGCAGACTACTTAACCAAGAAACATCGCAATGTGGCTGACAAAGTGGTCGGTCATCTTTCAGTCAATGTCAAAGCAATGACAGACGCTGAAGTTGTTGATGCAGCAAAAGCTTGGTTTGATCAACCAATTCACGCATCATAATTTTCACACAAAAAGTTAAACCCGCGGTAAGAAATTTCCCTACCGCGGGTTTAACTATAAGTAATTCTTTACTTAGCTGGAACACCCCATTGATTAGGGTTTGGATCAGTATCTGTTGCAAAAAGGAAAATGTTGTAAATTGGAATCAAGATGAACCAGCCTGATTTTCCAATGTCATGCATGCGTCGCACGCCAACGCCAAGAGATGGCATAAGTAATGCAATTGAAACCACGTTGCCCATCATGTCTCCAGGCAATCCTTGATCAACAACAGAGGCTGCTGCATTTAGCAACATCGAGAACAAGAAGAAGTACCAGAACTCTGAGCGTCTAGCCCGACCGGTGAATTCAACGTATTTAGTGAAGCAAGTACTGATTGCTGTTTGAAAATCCATTTTTCCTCCGAAAAGTTGAAACAAGTCTACGAACAAAACAAAAAGACCCCGGTTTCCCAGGGTCTTCAGTGGCGGGTGATGGATTTGAACCATCGAAGGCTACGCCGACGGATTTACAGTCCGCTCCCATTGGCCGCTCGGGCAACCCGCCTCGTTTGTCAATCCAAACGACGAAGGATGGATTGACCAACTAGCCACGCTTTTCAGCGTAACGGGGCGGAGATTACACGCTCAACTTCCTGCTTCATAAATTGGGCTTGGATGAGGTCAATCAGACAGAAGTTTGTGCTTGGCTCTCTCAAACTCTTGGTCTGTCAGAACTCCAGATTCGTGCAGTTCCGCTAGTTCACGTAGTTTTTCACCTAAAGACTTAATTGCAACAGGTTCAGAGGCAGCCCTTTGGTCCTTGGAACTGGCTTCCAGCGCAGCAAGCCCTGCCGCTTCTAGCGCCAACACAGTCTGTTCGGATTCATATTCCTTGATGGAAGCGCTTTGGCTATGAAGTTGTTCATGCAAACTATAAGTCTTTTTGTCTGTAACAATTGTTAAGTAAACATCTCCACGACGATTTCCTCGAGAACCAGCAACAAACATTCCCCCAGAAAGCGTGCCTGAAACTAAGCCTGCAGTTGTTGTTCCCACGACTTTACCTAAACCAGACTTTTTCGTCACCTGAATTGAACTCGAAATTTGCAGTAACTTCTCGGGAGGGGCACCTTCTACAGAAACAAAACCATTAGAGAATATTTCTACGGTTTTCCAATCTAGAAAACCTTTAGCGGTGCAGTTGCCATAAATTTCAATGAACTCTTGGGAGAAAGCTCTCTCAGGAAACTTTCTAAGCGACAGATCAATTCTTTCTTTTAAGTTATCTTTCAAACTTTTGGAATTCGGGATATTTAGTTGTGTTTGAGCAACTTGAATTAAATCTTTGTCTTTTTTGTCAAACGCGAAAAGCAAAGTTGAGCTGTTTCCAAACTTAACTTCCCAGGAGCCAAGTGAGAATCTTGCAGAATGAACTTCTTCAATCAAAACTTGCTTCTTTATTTCCATGGTGGAAGGTTTTACCAAAAGTAATTTTCGATTTGTTACAACAAGGTATCTAGCACTTGCACCCGATTTACCAACAAACGCATAGAGGATTTCTTCATCTTCATCCGCAAGTTTCGCGATGGATTTCAGGAAAATCTCTTCGTTCAAATCTTCTGGCAAATATCCAAACTTCATTTCAGCCCCGCTTAATTTGGTTTAGTTTCTAATGGATTTCCAGACTACTCCAGAATCCACAAGTTTTCTTCAACAAAAGAAACTTGGGCCGACTTAATATAAATCAGTCGAGTTAGCTTCTAATGTCACGCTTAAATAAGTAACCCACAGACTTTTAGCGACCAGTGATAAATCTTCACTATCACCAATTACAGCGTGAACACCTATAATCTTTGCAACGCATCCAAGTGCCCAAGCAAGTTCTCCTAGAAATCCGCCAATTGCGTCTTCAATTTCTTCTTGATCAAAATGCGATACCGCAGCTGGCGGGATGATTTTTGATTCTAAAACAATTCTATAACTGTAGTCTGGAGAATTATCTTCTCCATTAATGGAAATTACTCTTCCCTGAACTGAGTTATCGTCAATCAACCAATGTTTATTTTCTGCCATAACAATATTTGAAATTCCACCGATTGAAACCTTTGCAGCTACTCGAAATTCTCCGCACAGTCTGCATCCCATTTCCGTAGGTTCTAGAAAATCATGGTCGGGTTTTGCATGACAATAAAACCAAGGCAATTTTTCTTTTAGTACAAAGCTAGACTCTGAATAATTATGATCGCTTATAATTGAAAACGAAAAATCAAGATTCAATAGAGGATCTTTAAGTTCTCGAACTCTGTAAGAAAATTCAAAATCGGCGCTAAAAAATTCTTGTAGTAAATCAGCAGCTCTCACCCTGCATCCCCCTAAAATGAACTGAAACTAGCCGCGCCAAAGCACTTACAGTTGGCTTAACATAATCGTAAATCTGCCTGAGTGGTAGGGGGAGAAATTATGACAAGTTTTTTGTAAAGTGCTTGAACACTTCCAAACTACATTGATTGAAGACTCACAAGAAGAGTATTGCCCATATTTCCAAGTCGGTGTTGCAATCCAACAATTATCTCGAGCTATGCTGGGACTGAGATTTCAACCTAGCGGAAATGACGGCGTTAGCGAACATATGGTGATTGCTGCCGATTAAAGTATTAATGCTACGAATTCTGCCCGCGAAGGCGACTTAATAGCGGCGTCATTCACAATTGGCGGTCAAATATCACGTCTTACAGTGAGTCTCGATTCTGCCGATCAATATAACAATTTGCTTATTAGCCCAGATTTTGAATTTAGGCTTAAAAAGAAACAACCAGGTACGACGGGCACTTTTACTCCAAGACAAACCCGGAATCGGATTACTTGACTCCAGGTTCTATGAAAGACCTTAAATACGGAGTTACTGATTATCGCCAATGGTTTGAATACATAGGTACGGCTCTCGGTACTTGCTTAATCAAATTTGGATCTGAATCGTTGTGGAACGACATAGATTCTTATACCCCGACTTTGCAAGCTAGTTGGGATTGGTTAGCAAAGAATTTGATATAAAGCGACAGCGCTTGGGAATAATTAGTTGAATTCCAACTAACTTTGAGTAATCAACTCGGCAGTGTTTTCCCAGCATTTGTTAATTGTTGGAAAAACACTTACTGCATCATCAATAAATGAATCGAGTCCTTTTAAAACAATTGTCTCGCCCAGTGACTTAGATAGAGACTCCAAGAAGATTTCTAAAACAACAGCTCCATCGCGACTTTGTGGAAGTATTCCTTCAATTTGATTGTGGTTATATTTTTTGTAAAGCCCCCAGAGTCTCGAATTCACATATTCAATCTTTGGCATAAAAGGTTCTTGCTTCACGTAAATCTCTTGTCGATTAATCTGTTCATAATGTCCGTATGAACCTGTTACTTTTGAATATTGCTCATCGCCTAATAGGGAAGGGCAAATTGGAACAATGACGCCATTCGCCTCAATGTCGAATTCGATTATGAACCCGGCAAATACGGCGCCGCGATTTTGCAACCACATACCGTTTTCCAGAGTTTCACCACTTAAATTCAGTCGAACAGGCGTATTCACAATGCAGGGATCTGGAAGTACCCAAGTTACGTTAGCCATGTAACCCGCAATTACTTCTGGGGATTTGATATCTAACTCATCTAGGTAATCTCGAAAATCATCAAGTTCTTCCTCAAATGAGCCTTTCCACTTTTCACAAAAATCTGTCATCCCAACCCCCCGTTAGATCGTAAATACGCTACATTTTCACTGCTCTGTCATCGGCACTCCAGTAGCCAAAGTGGCTTGACGAGTATACGGTTTTTTTTAGAAACAGCATAGAAATTAGTTAACTAATTTGCTCCGCTTGTTATTTAAACTATCTAGTCTGTTTGATTGTGAATACTTTTGAAATGGTTTGGCCGACGGCATTAGTGACGCGTATTCGGACCGAGTAGCTCTTCCCCTTCTTCCATCCCTTTATTGTTGAATTGGTTTTCTTGCCCAATGCTGTCCAGAAGCCGAAAGTTTTTGCTGTTGAGAGTTTCCATGAGATTTCGTATTTTGTTATGGCAGAACCGTTTGTGCTCATTCCGCTCCAAATCAGTGAAATTGATCCGGCTTTTGCAGAACTAACTTTCAACGTTGTGGGTGCAATTGGTTTGCCTGCTGGCACGATTGTTTGAGAGTAATCAGACGGATCTGATTCACCCGTGTTTGATACTGTTTTAACGGCGAAGGAATATTCGTTTCCATTTTCTAAACCATCAACAACACACGGAGATGAATCGCAATTCTCAAATCCTGAATTCCAGAAGATGACATACCCCGTTATGTTCTGATTACCAGATGATGGCGCTGACCAAGAAATTGTTGCTTGGCCATCACCTCTTGTTGCATTCACATTCGTTGGAGGATTTGTTGGGAGAATTCCAGATGAAGGAGTTACAAATTCGGATTCATTGCTAAAGCTTGAATCTCCTGAGGTGGAAATAGCTACGACATTGAATGAATAGGTGCTGCCGTTAGTTAGCCCAGTAATTGTGCAAGGTGAACTACCGCAATCTTGAGACGAACCGCCCCAATAAACCTTGTAGCCAGTGGTTTCAGCACCATGATTTTCGCCATCAGTCCAATAGAGAGTAACTTGCCCATTTCCCGCAACGGCAGAAGTAATTGTTGGTGCGCCTGGAGGAGCGTCAGGATTAACTTCATTTTGCCAGCGTTCCTCAAGTTGAGTCGCGCGCATTGATAGAAAAGGAATCGCGTTTCTTGCTAATTGAGCAAACGGCATTCCGAAATAAGTCTGCGTAAGTGTCGCAGTGAGCTCAACGCCGTTATCGGAAGTTGCCGCTTTGCCAGACAGAATGCCTTTAACCCAGTTCCAATAAACATCGTGCCCGAATTCATAAACCAGCCACTCAGACATGAGTGTGCCCAATAAATACGAATGGGTTGCTGTGCCTGATCGCGAATACAAAGTTTGAACGTCTGTAACGTTTCCGCTCTTTAGCATTTGCAACACTTCTTGAGTGCTCCAAGCCTCCTGGAAATAATCATCGAAAGCAGTTGCGTGTTGAGCGAGAGTTAAATCTATAGTCGAGTGATTCACGTCTTCAGGTGAAACCCCAAGCGCTAGACCATAAAAGTTTGCCTGACCCTCAACCAGCCATGGTGTGGCAGGAGTTGTCAGGTTTTGGCTTTGCGAATATTGAACCCAGTGCGTGTATTCATGTGGAGTAATTTGTTGGAATTCAAGTTGATTTTGCGCAGTGGTTTTTAGGCACTGTTGGAAAAAATAGTCGCTAGAAAAACGGCTTGCGTATGCATAGCCACAATCAAAAGTTGTAATCCACCATTGAGTATTGGTAGAAAGATTTGGATAGAGCGTACGGAGTTGTGCATCTGCCCACGCACCATCGTTCTCAGTCAGGTACATCGCGTGATTTCCAACTGGCACATACTCGTTGTGCCAGAAATCAGCTGCGTTCTCTAATTCGGCTTTGCGAATGTTCAAAAGAGTTTGATTAACTCCAGATGAAACAACGTAAGTGATATCTGGATTGAAATTACTAGGTGTGAAATCTGCAATAGATTCATAAATACTGGAAGTTGGATCTGTCAAAGCTCCTGAAGAGACTGCATCACTAATCCGCGATGAAGTTGTGTAGCCACTACGCGT
>JBDKLK010000009.1:0-17531 GCA_039795655.1 Actinomycetota bacterium | reverse complement strand
CCCACAAGTAATGCAATTAGTTTTGGATTCACTTCGTTACTGGGTTTCTGAAATGCACGTTGATGGATTCCGTTTTGATTTAGCACCAAGTATTGCTCGTATCAATCACGAAGTAGACCTATTGGGTCCGCTTATGCAGGCTATAGGTCAAGATCCAGTCTTGCGTAATGCAAAACTTATTTCAGAACCTTGGGATTTAGGTAGCGGCGGCTATCAGGTTGGAAACTACCCTCGCATCTGGAGCGAATGGAACGACAAATACCGCGACACAGCTCGAGATTTTTGGCGAGGAGTTGCACCAGGTGTTTCAGAACTTGCATCACGTTTATCCGGTTCATCTGATTTATTCGTAGACGAAGATCGTCGCCCACGCGCATCTATCAACTTCATCACCGCTCACGACGGTTTCACAATGCGCGACTTGGTTTCATTCAATCAGAAGCACAATGAAGCTAATCGCGAAGGAAACCGCGACGGAAACGACCACAACCGGTCTTGGAATCACGGCGTTGAAGGTGAAACTGACGATGCGGCAGTAAATCAATTACGACTTCAACAACAACGCAACATGATGTTGATGCTGCTGCTTTCAAGTGGCGTGCCAATGATTGTTGCTGGAGATGAACACGGCCGCTCTCAAAGTGGAAACAACAACGCTTACTGCCAAGACACTCCAATCTCTTGGGTTGATTGGAATATCGCCGGAGATCGTGCGGACATCCTTGATTCTTTTAGAAACATTATGCACATGCGTAAAGAGCATCCAGCTTTTCATCACCGAAACTACCGCTGGGGCTCACCAACACTTATTGGTGGACCAAAAGACATTGCATGGTTCAGCAAATCTGGTTTCGAACTAGATGAAGATGAATGGCTAGATACTGAAATCAAAACCCTTGGTATGTTCATCAACCAAAATACTCAAAACGGTGATGAATCTTCAACTTGTTCTTTCCTGGTGATCTTGCATTCTGGTGCCGAAAGTGTTGAGTTCACTTTGCCAGATTCTGCATGGGCAAGTGAGTGGAATATCGAACTTGATACAACGATGCCAGGTGCAAAATCACCAGAGCTGAAAATGCAACCAGGGCAGACCCTGCGTGTATTTGCAAGATCTGCCCTAGTTTTACGAGCAGCGCACTCTTAATCAGTCATCAACAATTAAGAGCGCTATTAATTAACGAACTGAAGCCTGCAATCCAAGTTCAGCAAAGTTAGCCAAACCTGCGTGCTTTGGCACAACCCGAACGTTGTAACCAAATGTGCCAGCATTCTTTAATTCAATATTTGTGGTGAAGCGGAAGCGTGAACCATCAAATTGATCTGCAGCAGCTAGTTCAACAACTACAGGATCAACAATGCGGTCATTGCTGTCAGCGCGACCGTGAACAAGTTCAACAGCAACTTCTGTTGGATTCAATCCAGCAAGATTCACGAATGCGTTGACGGTAATTACATCGCCGCGTTGTGGTGAATCTGGAATGTTTGCCGCTTCAACATGTTCAACATGTACACCAGACCAAGTGCTGCGGATACGAGACTTCCATGCAGCGAGCTCTTTAGCCAATCTAGCGTTATCTGCATTCACCTGACGGTTTGCAACTGCAGTTGGGGTGTACAAGTTGTTGACGTAATCTTGAACCATTCGAGTTGCAAGAACTTTTGGTCCGAGAGTTGAAAGAGTGTGCTTCACAAGTTCAAGCCAACGAATTGGAAGTTTGTTTGCATCAACATCGTAGAAGATTGGCTTAACATTCTTTTCAATCAAGTTGTAAAGAGCATTAGCTTCGATTTCATCACGACGATCTGCATCCATGACGCCATCTGCAGTAGGGATAGCCCAACCATTCTTGCCGTCGAACCATTCATCCCACCAGCCATCGAGAATAGACAGGTTAAGCGCACCATTCAATGCTGCCTTCATGCCTGAAGTTCCACAAGCTTCTAGTGGGCGAAGTGGATTGTTCAACCAAACGTCGCAACCTGGGTACATCCATGATGCAAGTCCCATGTCGTAATCCGGCAAGAACACAATGCGGTGACGAACTTCTGGATCATCAGTAAAGCGAACCAAAGTTTGAATCAGTTTCTTACCGCCTTCATCGGCTGGGTGAGATTTACCAGCGATAACAAGCTGAACTGGACGTTGTGGATCCAAAAGAATTTTCTTTAGACGTTCTGGATCGCTCAACATCAATGTCAAACGCTTGTAAGAAGGAACGCGACGAGCGAAACCAATTGTCAAAACATCTGGATCGAGAACTGAATCAATCCAATCTAGTTCTGCTGGGCTTGCTCCGCGATTTAACCAAGATGTGCGCAAACGATCGCGAGCATTTTCAACAAGTCGAACGCGAAGTGCACGCTTCACTGCCCAGAAAGTTGCATCTGAAGTTTGCGAAATAGTTTGCCAACCTTCAGGACCATCAGTGCTAACACCATTTGCAAGCGCCAAGATTTCTGGTGCTACCCAAGTGCCGGCATGAACGCCATTTGTTACCGATGTAATTGGGACATCATCTTGATCAAATGATGGCCAAAGTCCGCCGAACATTCCACGGCTTACATCGCCATGCAAAAGACTTACACCGTTTGCACGTGCACCAAGGCGAAGACCGAAAACTGCCATATTGAAAATCGCAGGATCTCCACCAGCAAAATCTTCGGTGCCCAATGCAATGATGCGTTCTACTGGAACACCGTCCGCAGCGTTATCACCGCCGAAGAATTTGTAAATCAAATCTTTGCTAAATCGGTCAATACCTGCAGGAACCGGAGTGTGTGTTGTAAACACGGTGCCAGAACGAACAGCTTCAAGAGCTGAATCGAAATCCATTCCCTTGTCAGTTAATTCAAGAATACGTTCAACACCTAGGAAACCTGCGTGACCTTCGTTGCAGTGGTAAACCTCAGGTTCTGGAGCGCCAGTGATGCGAGACCAAATACGTAGGGCGCGAACACCACCGATACCAAGCAAAACTTCTTGCAACAAACGGTGATCGTGTCCACCACCGTAAAGGCGGTCAGTTACATCGCGTTCAGTTGGCGCGTTGTCTTCAACATTTGAATCAAGCAACAACAATGGAACGCGACCGATGTGTGCAACCCAAATATGCGCAACCAAACGCTTGCCGCCAGGCAGACCGATTACAACACGTGCAGGTGCACCATCGTTTTCACGAAGAAGTGAAAGTGGCAAAGCATCTGGATCAGTTACTGGATAAGTTTCTTCCTGCCATCCATCACGCGAAAGTGATTGGCGGAAGTAACCAGCGCGATAGAAAAGGCCAACACCAACAAGTGGTAGACCTAAATCTGATGCAGCCTTTAGATGATCGCCGGCCAAAATACCGAGACCACCTGAATATTGTGGAAGCTGAGTTGCGATACCGAACTCAGCAGAGAAATAACCAATTGCGCGAGGAGCTACATCACCCAAGCCGCGGTACCAAGAGTCGCGGTTTAAGTAGTTGTGCAGGCTTGCTCGTGCAGCTTCAACGCGATTAACGAAAGAAGCATTCTCTGCCAGTTCGTTTAGTCGGGTTGCAGGAACATCGGACAGCACTCGCATCGGGTCGCCGTTGACTGATTCGAATAGCGCTGGATCGATAGCGCGGAAGATTTCAAGGGTTTCGCTGTCCCAAGACCAACGTAAGTTTCCAGCTAATTCGCCGAGGCCTTGAAGTTGTTGTGGAAGGACAGTTCTAACGTTAAATCGTCTAATAGCTCTCATAGTGAGCCCAATGTTAGGCGATGGCTAGGGGACGCTTTCCCCTACCTTGCCCTTACCGCCGTTTAGAGCCAAATCTCACTCACAAATGCTCACACTGCCCCTGTTCACAAGTGTGAGCGAGCACTAGCGTTCAGGCATGGCAAAACCTTCCCAAAACCCGAAGAACTACGCCCCAGTACCTAGTTCAGTTAAAGGGGCAGTTGGGCGATTCCCGATTGTGGATGTTTGGCCAACAGTTTGGGACGGACGTCCTGCCAAAGGCAGCGTAAACGAACCAATCACAATTAGAGCTCGTTCCGTACGCGAAGGACACGACGCCCTCGGAGTAAGTGTGGTTCTGACTAACCCAACAAATGAGTCGAAGGTTTTTCGCGCCCAATCCACTTGGAACAATTTGTATACCGTTGAGGTCATTCCAGATTCTGTTGGGGACTGGACTTTTCGAATTGAAGCTTGGGACGATGTTTGGCAAACCTGGCATCACTCTGCAGGGGTCAAAGTTCCAGTCGGTAGCGATGTTGAAATTGAACTTGAAGAAGGTGCGCGAGTTCTTGAACGCGCGTTAAAAGAAAACTCAAAGGATTTTTCAGAAGAAGTTGTTGCTTTAATTCAAAAAGCTGTCGCAAATCTACGAAACAAGAATCTCAGTGATGCCGAAAGACTCGCATCAGCATTCGATACTGAAATTGAAAAAACACTTTACGAATATCCAATCAGGGATTTGATTTCTCCGACTCAAGAATTTCCATTGCGAGTTGAACGTCAGCGCACTTTATATGGATCTTGGTATGAATTCTTCCCTCGCTCTGAAGGTGCAACCTTAGAACCATATAAATCTGGAACTTTCAAAACTGCGATGAAGAGATTGCCGGCAATCGCAGACATGGGTTTTCACGTTGTTTATCTGCCACCGATACATCCAATTGGAAAAACAAATCGCAAAGGCAAAAACAACACTTTGACTCCAACCTCTGATGATGTTGGATCTCCTTGGGCTATAGGAAGTGAAGCGGGTGGACATGACGCCGTTAATCCAGAGTTAGGCACTCTCGCTGATTTCGATGCATTCGTTGCAGAAGCAAGTCGTTTAGGTATGGAAATTGCTTTGGATCTAGCGCTACAAGCTTCTCCTGACCACCCATGGCTCAAGACTCATCCTGAATGGTTCAAACAGCGAAACGATGGATCGATTGCTTACGCCGAAAATCCACCAAAGAAATACCAAGACATTTATCCAATGTATTTCGATACAGATCCTGAAGGTTTGTATCAAGAGATTGAACGGATAGTTCGTTTTTGGATGGCGCGTAATATCAGAATTTTCCGCGTAGATAATCCGCACACCAAACCTGTTTGGATGTGGCAAAGACTTATCGCAGCGATTAACGCGACAGATCCGGATGTAATTTTCTTAGCCGAAGCTTTCACAACTCCAGCAATGATGCGAATACTTGGTGAAGTTGGATTCCAACAGTCTTATACATACTTCACTTGGCGCAATGACAAGCACAACATAATTGACTATATGAAAGAGTTCTCTGAAGTTTCATCTGCATTTATGCGACCAAACTTTTTCGCTAACACTCCAGACATTCTGCCAACTTACCTACAAACAAGTGGTCCGGCAGGATTTGCAATTCGCGCAACACTTGCTGCAACACTCAGCCCGACTTGGGGAATTTATTCAGGCTTTGAAATTTTCGAATCTGCAGTACTACGAGAAGGCGGTGAGGAATATCTCAATTCAGAGAAGTTTGAATTGCGTCCTCGCGATTGGGAGGCTGCTGATGTCGAGGGTCGCACTATTGCGCCTTACATCAAACGTCTAAATGAACTGCGCCGCGACCACAAAGCGTTCCAACAACTTCGTAATATCAAGTTCCACGATGTCGATGATTCCGAGGTGATTGCTTTTAGCAAGACTTCGGGAGATGACACCGTATTGGTTATTTGCACACTTGATCCAAAAGGAACCCGAGACACTTGGGTTCATCTAGATATGCCGGCACTCGGTTTCAATTGGGACGACCGCGTCTACGGACACGACTTGGTTACAGATACCACATGGAACTGGAATAAGGATGTAAAAGTTCATATTGACCCATACCGTTCGGTTGCTCACATTGTGACGTTAAGGAGAATGTCGTGATTATTCGTCGCAAGAAAAGCAGTGAAAACTCTCATCCAGAACCGCTTGAAATTTCTGCAGAGAGCGCAAAAGGTAAATCACCAATTAACGATGTTCCGTTTCACGAACTCGAACAAATTGTTGAAGCTCGTCACCACAATCCACACAGCGTTCTTGGCGCACACATTCACAACGGTCACGTAATTTTCCGAGTTGTAAAACCATTTGCATTAAGTGTTGTCATAACTGGCTTAGATTTCAGATTGCCGCTGACCCACGAACATCGCGGCATTTGGGTTGGCGCTCTTGAAGTTGATCAAATTCCAGATTACCGAATCGAATCTAGATTTGGTGAAAACATTTTTGTAAACGATGATCCTTATCGATTCATGCCTTGCATTGGTGAACTCGATCTACATTTGATTCACGAAGGTCGTCACGAACAACTTGCAGATGCACTAGGAGCGAACGTTTTGAAGTTCCCTTCAGTGCTTGGCGAAGTGCAAGGAACTGCTTTCACAGTTTGGGCACCGAACGCCCAAGGCATACAGGTAGTTGGAGATTTCAATAGCTGGGATGGAACAGCGCATTCAATGCGTTCACTCGGTGCAAGTGGAGTCTGGGAATTATTCATTCCAGATGTTCATCATGGTTTCACCTATAAATTCCGGATTACAGATCGCTGGGGACACCAAACCGACAAAGCAGACCCGATGGCAAAGCACAGCGAAGTGCCACCATCAACTGCATCAATAGTTTGGCAAACTCAATACGAATGGCAAGATCTAACTTGGATGCAAAAGCGTCCTACAGTTGACCACAAGTTCGGTCCAATGAGCATCTATGAAATGCATCTAGGTTCTTGGCGACAAGGTTTGAACTATCGCGATGCCGCTTTCCAAATTCGTGACTACATTCTCGAACAAGGATTCACCCACGTTGAATTCATGCCACTTGCTCAACACCCATATTCACCATCTTGGGGTTACCAAGTAACCGGTTATTACGCAGTCGCTTCTCGTTACGGAAACCCAGATGATTTGCGTTACTTGATTGACGTTTTGCACCAAGCTGGAATTGGTGTGGTTATGGACTGGGTGCCAGCACACTTCCCTAAAGATGCGTGGGCACTTTCTCGATTTGATGGAACACCACTTTATGAGCACGAAGATCCTCGTCTTGGTGAACATCCAGACTGGGGAACTTATATTTTCAATTTCGGTAGACCAGAAGTAAAGAACTTCCTCGTAGCCAACGCATTGTTTTGGGTTAACGAATTCCACGTTGACGCACTTCGTGTTGATGCGGTTGCATCGATGCTTTACCTCGACTATTCACGCGAAACTGGACAATGGGTACCAAACGAATTTGGTGGCCGCGAGAATTTAGCTGCGGTTGAATTCTTGAAAGAGATGAATGGTGTTGTTCACCTACGCGCACCTGGCGCATTAACAATGGCTGAGGAATCAACATCTTGGCCTGGGGTTACCACCGGTCTTGAATGGGGTGGGCTTGGTTTCGATTTCAAATGGAATATGGGCTGGATGCACGATTCACTTGAATACGTTAAACACGAACCGATTCACCGCAAGTTCCATCACAACGAAATGACTTTCTCATTGGTGTACGCATGGAGCGAAAGATTTATCTTGCCACTTTCGCATGATGAAGTGGTGCACGGAAAAGGTTCACTGATTTCAAGAATGCCAGGCGATCGCTGGCAACAACTTGCTGGCCTTCGCACTTATTACGGTTTTATGTGGGCACACCCTGGAAAACAATTGCTTTTCATGGGATCTGAATTTGGTCAATCTTCAGAATGGAATAGCCAGTCTTCACTAGATTGGTGGTTAACAGATTTTGAAGAACACCGCGGCGTTCGCAATTGCGTGCAATCACTTAACGCGGTTTACAAAAACACACCAGCACTTTGGGAAAGAGACCATGAGCCGGGTGGTTTTGAATGGCTTATCGGTGATGATGCGGACAACAATGTTTTCGCCTGGCTTCGATGGGGTCAGAATGGCGAAGTTGTTGCTTGCGTAACCAACTTCTCACCTGTTCCACGAGATTCACATCGAATTCCACTGCCTTTCGCTGGCAACTGGAAAGAAGTCTTAAACACTGACGCAAGTGAGTTTGGTGGATCTGGCCTTGGAAACATGGGCAAAGTGGTTGCTGAAGAAATTGAGATGCACGGCCGCCCAGCATCTGCAAATGTGGTTATTCCACCGTTAGCTACCGTTTGGTTTGTACCAGAACGCTAAAACAATGCATTTGTTAGAAAAGTGCATTTGTTAAGTTGCGGCGTGCAGTTCTAACTTCTTCGCTGTCACCAATTAATACGAAGAAATCTAGCAAGCGCTGTTTTATTTCATCGCGTTCTTCGCCGGCGAAGTTCTTGATTCCAGAAATCAAAAGGTCAAGCGCTGCATTAAGTTGCCCAAGCATCATTAATGAGTCTGCCACTTCTAGATAAGTTTCGTGATTATCAAGCGATTTTCCAATCACTTTGTCGAAATCCACACCATCTGTTCGCTTAAATAAACCAACCTGAATGACCCCAATTTTTGCTTCTTCATCAGCTGGTGCATTTAAAAGAGCTTCCTTGAACACTACTTCTGCGGTATCCCACTCGCCAGCCTCCATTGCATCAAATGCTTTTACAAATCTAGGATCGATTGGTTTTTCTGGTTCTGCTTCAGGTTCAGCCAAGAGGTTTGGTGACGCTACCTCCTGCCCAAATGTCTTAGCTGCCACATCAAGAACTTGTTCAAGAACGCTACGCACCTGAGGCTCTGGGTATGCACCATTAAACAACTGTTGCACTTGTCCATTCAGAATCAGGAACACAGCCGGTATTGATTGCACTTGGAAAGCTGCGGCAACCTGCGGATTGGCTTCGGTATCAATTTTCGCTAAAACCATTTTGCCATCGAATTCAATAACAAGTTTTTCAAGAATAGGAGTTAATTGTTTGCAGGGGCCGCACCAATCAGCCCACAAATCCACAATTACTGAAACCTGAGTCGATTTGATCATAACTTCAGCTTCAAAGGTCGCCTCTGTTACATCAACAATATAAGGCGAACTGGCAGAAGCCACTGGTTTCGCACCAAGAGTTGAAAGGTCGATTACTCCTGCATTTAAATTTGGTTTACTTAAATTGCGATTATTTATATTCATCTATTAATTCCTCAATCAACAAGAGATTTTGGTAGCAGTCTGCAGGAAATCCACTATAGCGGCTGCTGTTTCAGTTGGCTTTTCGATAGGAGCTAGGTGGCCACAATTCTCGAGCAGAACATGCTTAGCATCTTTTGCAGAATCAACGATCTTTTGATGGTCTTCCGCACTTGCGACGGAATCTTCATCCCCTCGGATTGAAAGAATCGGCCCTACGAAGCTAGATATTGCATCGTGCGAATCAGGTCGCTCACTCATTGCAATTTGCAGGTTAGCAACTCCATTTACGCGGGATTCGACCATAATGGATTTGGTGAACTCAACAGCTTCAGAGTTTTGTTCACAAGTGGATTTGCCAAGGACATTTGGCAACATGGCTCTCCAAAAAGCTTCTGTGGTTCCAGACTCTTCGACAGTAGTCGCGACTCGAATTCGATTCGCTTTTTGTTCTGGTGAATCCGCACTCGCTTTTGTGTCTATGAAAATTGCTGCAGCGATACGCTCAGGTGCAATTCGCAATAGTTCCATCGCAACGTATCCGCCGAGTGAACAGCCACCTACAACAAACTTTTCAACCCCATACTTGTCCATCAAATCTAAAACATCTAGAGCTAATCGATTCAGAGTTGGTTTGTCATCTGCCGCCCAGTCAGCAGCAGTTCCACATCCGCGAAAATCAGGTGTGAATACTTGCCATCCGCTAATTGCAATCTCGTCGACTACTCCATCCCACATTCGATGATCTAAGGGGAATGCGTGAAGCAAAACTATTGATTTCATAAATCGTTCCACTTTTCCATTTCGCCATCCCATTCGATTGGCAGAGGATATTTTTCAGGTCGCACAATCCGCACAATTTCGTTCAGCACAAACTTAACGCTTTTCTCTCCAACCCAAAGATGTTTTGCATCTGGTCCTGGAATCACCACCGCTTGCGGAACCTTGCTAAAACGAACTCTTGCTTCAGCTGGCTTTAAATAGTCATCATTTTCTGGCACTAAAGCAAAAAGTGGTTTGCCCGAAACTTTCCAAGTTTCTAAATCGGTTTCGTCTGTCCAACGCAGTGGCGGCGAAAGCAGAATCGCACTTTGAACTCCAGAGTTATTTGCATACCGCAGTGCTACATCTGTGCCAAAAGACCAACCAATGACATGAATATTTGGCAGTCCTCGATCTATTGCCCAAGCGATAGCTGCTTGCGCATCTAACCCTTCACCCACACCAGCTGTGAATCCACCTTCACTTTTTCCAGCAGCTGATTCCACTCCGCGAAAGTTGAAGCGAAGAATTGCGAAGTCAGCGAGAGCAGGAAGTCGCCAAGCCATTTTCCGAAAAACATGGCTATCCATGAAGCCGCCATGTGTTGGCAACGGATGCAGACAAATCAATGTTGCAACTGGAGGTTTATCTGTTGGTAACGCTAGTTCACCAACAAGCTTCACACCATCGAACGAATTGAATTCAACAATCTCCCGCTTCGCAGGCAAAACACTGTTGGCAACAACTTCAGCCACTGACTAGTTTCCTGATGCTCCATGGCAACGCTTGTATTTCTTTCCAGAACCACATGGGCAAGCGCTGTTTCGACTTGGACCTGCAGAACTGTTAGAAGTTTTCTCAACTTCGCCAGATTCTGAAGGAGCCGAATAAGAGAGATTAACCGGTGCAGGTTCTTCTGCCCCTGCAACCACAACTTCGAATTCTTCATCATCGTGATCGTGCGAAACAGTTACTTTTACGTTGAATAGAAAGCCAGCGACTTCTTCTTTCAGTGAATCCATCATCGCAACGAATAAGTCATAGCCTTCACGTTGGTATTCAACAAGCGGATCGCGTTGAGCCATCGCACGCAATCCAATACCTTCTTGTAGGTATTGCATTTCGTAAAGATGCTCGCGCCACTTGCGATCAAGCACGCTCAAAATAACCTTGCGTTCAAGTTCACGGGTTGCTTCTTCGCCCAATGCTTTTTCACGCTCAGCATATTTACCTTGCAAATCTTCAAGGACAGCCTGAGCAACAATTTCGCTGTCGTAATCCGATTCGTCAGCCAATTTCTTGATATCTACACCAATCGGATAAATTTCTTTAAACGCAGTGGTCAATCGATCAAAATCCCATTCTTCATCGTAAGAATCTTGAGTTTCTGCTTCCACATATCCGTAGACAGTGTCTTTAAAGAAGTCTTGAATCTGGTCTGAAATATCTTTGCCCGCAAGTACTTCTTTGCGTTCTGCATAAACAACTAAACGTTGACGATTCAAAACTTCGTCGTACTTCAAAACATTCTTACGGATTTCAAAGTTCTGGGCTTCAACTTGAGTTTGGGCACTTTGGATTGACTTAGTAACCATAGATGCTTCGATAGGAACATTGTCAGGTACATTGAAACGAGTCAAGAATGAATTCACCATGTCAGACTTGAACAAACGCATCAAGTCGTCTTGAAGTGACAAGTAAAAACGGGATTCACCTGGGTCACCTTGACGTCCAGCGCGACCACGCAACTGATTGTCGATACGGCGAGATTCGTGACGCTCTGTGCCCAGCACATATAAACCACCAAGCGCCACAACTTCATCGTGTTCAGATGCAACCGATGCTTCAGCTCTTTCTAGGGCTTCTGGCCAAGAAGCGTTGTATTCAGCCAAATTTTCGATAGGTGAAAGATTGCGCTGCGCTAATTCAGTCCGTGCTATATGTTCAGAGTTACCACCGAGCATGATGTCGGTACCGCGGCCAGCCATATTGGTTGCAACAGTCACAGCACCTCGACGACCCGCCATCGCAACAATCGCTGCTTCCTTTTCGTGAAACTTCGCATTCAAAACTTGATGTGGAACTCCGCGCTTTTTGAGCAAATTCGAAACAATTTCGCTCTTTTCAACGCTGGTAGTACCGACCAAAACTGGTTGTCCTTTTGAGTGACGTTCAACAATGTCTTCAATTACTGCGATGTATTTCGCTTGTTCAGTTCTATAAATCAAATCTGATTGATCGAGACGAATCATCTCGCGATTTGTTGGAATTGGAACCACACCTAGTTTGTAGATTTGGTTGAATTCAGCTGCTTCGGTCATTGCTGTACCGGTCATACCTGAAAGTTTGTTGTACAGGCGGAAATAATTCTGCAAAGTAATTGTTGCCAGAGTTTGGTTCTCTGATTGAACCTTTACACCTTCTTTAGCTTCGATTGCCTGGTGCATACCTTCGCTGTAGCGACGGCCTGCCAACAAACGACCCGTGTGTTCGTCAACAATCAGGATCTCGCCGTCAATAATTACGTAATCGCGATCCTTTTTGTAAAGTTCTTTTGCGCGAATCGCATTATTCAACAAACCAACCAAAGGTGTGTTTACTGATTCATAAAGATTTTCGATTCCGAATTCTTGTTCGGTTTTGTCGATTGCACTTTCGAGTACACCAACGGTGCGCTTCTTCTCATCAACTTCGTAATCTTCGTTGACGTTCAGTTTGCGTACAAAACGAGCAAATTGTTCGTACCATTCATTTTTTTCGTTTGTAGGTCCGCTGATAATTAAAGGTGTTCGAGCTTCATCGATAAGAATCGAGTCAACTTCGTCCACAATTGCAAAATTGTGTTCGCGCTGTACAAGTTCTGCTGGATTCCAAACCATGTTGTCGCGCAAGTAGTCGAAACCAAATTCGTTGTTTGTTCCGTAAGTAATGTCGGCAGCGTATGCAACCCGGCGTTCCTGCGGATTCATGTTTGCCAAGATGCAAGAAACTTCAAGGCCAAGGAATCGGTGAACTCGACCCATCCATTCTGAGTCGCGTTCTGCCAGGTAATCGTTAACAGTTACAACGTGGACACCTTTGCCGCTGATTGCATTTAAATAAGCCGGCAAAGTAGCAACCAAAGTTTTACCTTCACCCGTTCGCATTTCCGCGATGTTGCCAAGGTGAAGAGCGGCTCCACCCATAATCTGAACGTCGTAGTGACGTTGGCCAAGCACACGCCAAGCAGCTTCACGGACTACCGCAAAAGCTTCTGGCATTAAGTCATCGAGGTCGGCACCTTTTGCGTAACGATCTTTAAACTCTTGGGTCTTAGATTGCAGTTGTTCGTCAGATAGAGCCTTGATTGAAGGTTCGAACGCATTTGTTTTATCTTTGATTCGCTCGAGGTTTCGCAGAATCTTGCCTTCGCCGATTCGCAAAATCTTGTCTAAAACGCTCACTCAAGAATCCTTAATGATAAATATTTGATAACGCCTAGGGAAATGGTAAGCCTCCCTCGCTATTCCTGCGTGCCCTACTCTCAGGCTATGGTTTCAGCCGCGCTAAGTATGAGTCAAAAACAGGCTAAACAGGCGATTTTGAGAGCTCAAGGCCTCCTCACAGCACCAATCCCTGGGGCATCCCTAACCAAACAAGTGGATCAACTTGGGGCGGTACAGCTGGACACGATCTCCGTATTGGCTAGGTCGCACGAGCTAGTGGCACATGCGCGTCATTCGGATCTCACCCGCGAAGAAATTGAAAAGACCTATTGGGGTGGCAAATCTCATTTTGAGTATTGGTCACACGCTGCCTGCATCTTGCCGATAAATCGCTGGCCGATGTTCAGTTTCCGCCGTCGTGCTGCTCTCGACCGAGACCTTTGGAATGGTGTTACTAAGAAATCAATTAACTCTGTGAAAAAACGTTTGGCCGCTGAAGGTGGATTAACCACAACCGATTTAGGTGGTGGCAGAAAATCGTCAGACTGGTGGGATTGGTCAGAAACCAAAAGCACTGTCGAATGGATGTTGGTTACTGGCGAAGTTACTTGCACAAAAAGAGTCGGTTGGCGGAGAGTTTATTCATTATCCGAAAATGCAATTCCGAAAAAGTATTTTCAGGACTTACCAAATGACGAAGCAATCTACCAACTTTTGCTCGACGCTTTGCGAAGCCAAGGAGTTGCCACATTCAATGACATCCTTGATGTGCATCGTTTGAAAAAGAGTGACGCAACCAAAAAAGCTTGGAATCAATTTCTCGATACACCTGGAATTGTTAGTTTGAAAATTCCTGGCTGGCAGGATTCCTATTACGCTTTCGAATCAAGTCTCGAAAAAACTACAAATGCGAAATCGAATTCAGTTTTACTTTCACCATTTGATTCACTTGTTTGGCACCGCCCAAGGCTAGAAGAAGTGTTTGGCATGACTTATCGAATTGAGGCCTACACTCCAAAAGACAAGCGGTACTACGGTTACTTTGCAATGCCGGTTCTCGTTGGTGACGAGATTGTTGCGCGAGTTGATCCAAAAAGAAACGGCAAGACATTAACCATCAACCGAGTTGTATTCGAGTCAGCTAATCCATCTGAAAAACACATTGCTGGTACTGCCCAGGCAATTCTGCGAGCTGCAAAGTGGGTTAACTGTGATTCGGTTGATATTACAAGCGCGGTTCCACAATCCACTTTGAAAAAACTGCGTCAACTTGTTAGTTGATTCTTTGTTAATTGATTAGTTTGATTGTTTTCTTGCGGGCTTAAGTATCCCCACTGCACTGCTTGCCAAACAGCCTGGGCTCTCGAACTCGTATTGAATTTGGCACCGATATGCCGCAAATGATTTTTAACAGTACTTTCACTTACGGACAATCGAAAAGCAATCCCTCTATTTGAAAGCCCATCAGCTGCTAACTGGAGAATGTGGTGCTCCTGGTTTGTTAGGTGAGGGCGATTAGGTGAACTTGGTTTCGAAAGCGCTGGAATACCGAGTGAAACTACCAAAGTGTCTGGGGCGGCTTGCCAATCAACTATCTTCATCTCAAAATCATTGAAAAGTCGTAGGTTTGTAATTTCTTCAGCGCTCAACTTCCACCAAATAAGTCTCACATCGAGATCAACCTTTCGAATCCTTTCAGCCTGAATAAGCATGGTTTCACTGGAAACTGCTGAAATCACCAGCGCTGCATCTGGAATTGAATTAGCAATCATTGCTGGAGCATCCTCAAGATGGTTACTAATTGCAGCGATTCTTATATCTGTTCTGCCTAGCCGGACTTGGTCAAGCACCGCATTTCTATATATCTGTGGTCCACAAATTGCGATTGAGTACATCAATTCTCCTTTTCACCTGCGGTAACTTTGCAGGGAATTTCGATATCTTGACTCCAAATTCGCTAAAGCGAGTGAATCTCGAGCGCTATGAGAACAGATTGTGATTTTTCAATCCAAATAAGTTGTGTGAACTCGCAAGAGCGATAGCAAGCTGAGGTTGATTTAAGGATGGAAGCACTCGATACATTTCAAGGAAAGTAGCGCCACTCGTCACTACATCATCCAACATAATAACGGGATACTCTGGTGAGCGGCTACAACTAAAAGCACCGTGCAAATTGGATTTGCGCTCTTTGTAACTTAAAGTTCTTTGGTCGTTGATATTTCTATCAAGCGTCAGAGTAGATTGAACATGAAGTAGATTGGAGTTGCGACGGCATAACTCCTTAGCTAAATCTGCAATTGGAAGAAATCCTCTAGATCTATAAGCTGATTTTCGAACTGGCGGAGTGACT
Source organism: Actinomycetota bacterium (assembly GCA_039795655.1). Taxonomy (GTDB): domain Bacteria; phylum Actinomycetota; class Actinomycetes; order S36-B12; family UBA5976; genus JAFMIT01. The sequence continues at coordinate 1,950 of JBDKLK010000009.1, read as the reverse complement.
ATTTGAAAATTTTTGCCATTTCTAAGTTCAGGAATTTCATCGCTTAGCAACTGTGCAAAAATAGGAGTGAGTTTTTTAAGGTGTCGGTCTTTCCAGGCAGAGATAGCTCGCATCAGGGCTGGGTTTTGGTTTCCTACAACACTTAATTTCAATCTACTATCAAGTCTGATACTTCTGCGTACAAAACTTCCTTTACATTCACCACAGAAATAGTCGCCAATTAGCGAGCAACCAAAGCAAACTTTCATTTCGAGCAGATCAAAAATTTTTTGCATCCCAAATTGTGAAATGTAGATCTATAGTCAGCGACTTAAAGGCTTTATTGTGGATATCTATCGGGAGAAGGCAATTGCGGAAGATTCACCGATCTTGGTCCAAGTATTAATTTTGAAAAGCCAAACCTGGCCATTCTTTCTACGAACGGCAACCGAGGATTTGCCACCACTTTCTAGTTCCTCAACTGAACTCGGTGCAGCCAAATTCTTGATGTAACCAGTAGTTAATGAAACTGTCTGAACCTGAGGCTTGCTCAAACCGATTCGGCCAATCACAACTAGTTCTTCTGAGTTAAACCAATCAACATCAAAAACTTCACTAAAAGATTGTTCAAAAGTTCTTGGCTTGCCGACACTTAAGGTTCCATTTTCCGAATTGATAGTTGCAACATAAAGCTTGGAACCAGTTTTGGTCTCTGCCACCATCGCGATTCTTCCACCATCACGGGAAATCGAAATTTTGCTTAATTGTAGATTTAGTGGCAGCACTATTGACTGATAACTTCCGTCTTGAAATTCACAAGTTAAATCGCCGGAATTTTCAACGAACCAAACTCTCTTGAATCTGTCATAAACAAAACTTCTGACTCCGCGATGCGTGGTTTCCGCTTCGATCGGCAAAGAGAAGAAAGCAGTCTTTAGGGAATCGCCAATTAGGTACGAAATACGGAGCTGATCACTAGTTACTGAGATTTGATTGGCATTGCCGATGAAACCTACTAAGACCTTTTCGCCATTCTTGAGTCTCTTAATTCTTGAATTCTTGACCAGATACAAATTGCTTTTTTCGGTTTGGTAATCAGGGCTGAGTTCTTGGAAATCTTCTTTAACAAGAATAGTCTTACCATCGGCACCGAGTGTCTCACCATTTGCGAATATTCCAACCCTACCGACTGTAGAAATACTTTGTAAGGTCCAAACAATTTGTGCCATCATGAATTGACGTTGCGTGTTGTCGCTTTGGAGTGCCGAAGAAGTTAAATTTACTTCTCCGATACCTCGCTCAATTACAACCAAACCATTCTGAAGTTTGGTTCCGACTGGGATTGCAGTCTTTAGTCCAAGTTTCGAACCAGCCATAAGGATGTTAATCAACTTCGTACCAACAGACTTTTCATAATGCGGTAGCCACACAACTTCAGGTACCAGACTGCTGTAATTCTCATTCGCATAATAAAGCGAGTACGGGCTATAACCACGAATCAAGTCTGATGTTGTAAGAAATCCATTTTGCAATATGCCTTGGATCCGCAGACCATCGCTTCTTGAAACCAAATTAAATTTGATATTAATCGGTTCTGGTGTCTCAAAAATGTTGTAGCGATGCGAAGGAGTTAATACTCCAGTTTGCAAACCAGTTACGTTAATAAATCCTGCTCCCGAATCTGAATAACGGATAGAAGCAGAATCTAAGACCACAACAGAATTCGGCTTCCAAGTTTCAGATGATTCGGATGTCAAATATTCTCTTGCAATTGCATAATCATTTACTGTTGAAATGTTCGCTGAAATAAAACCAGAAACAATCTGCAAACCAGTCATTTTGCGTGACGGTAGTTTGGCAATAACTCGAACATCGTCCAAATCAGATTGAACATTTACGTTTTCAATTATTTCGACAGGTCCTGCAACCGGGATGCTGGCGCAACTAGTTAAGACAAGAGCTGAAATCAAG
>JBDKLK010000008.1:0-19019 GCA_039795655.1 Actinomycetota bacterium | reverse complement strand
CGCAAAGTGTTACTCAAACGCTGGTTCTTGCTTGAGAACAGCGGGGGATATCGAAGAAGCGATTCCTTTCTATGCAACCGCTGCCGCACTTGCAGGTCAGGCTGGAAATGAAGAAATGTATGCCCAAACAAATGTAATTCTCGGTTCTATGTACGACGAGATTTATGAAATCGAGAAGGCGCTCGAATATTTTGAAACTGCATATAAGGCTGCTCAAAATGCTGAATCAGCAACCGGCCAGATTCATGCACTAGAAGGTATTGGTGTTGCTTACATAAATTTGGGAAATCTTGAAATGGCCTTGGACATTCTCCAAGAAGGTTTTGATTTATCTAGCCAAGAGGGGAAAACTAAACATTCCGCAGCATTTCGAGCAGCGATTGCTGAATGTCATATGCGAATGAATCGGCCAGATCTCGCGATAGATGAAATAAACGCTGCACGTGAATTGGCGTTAATGATGAATGATCATTTGGTTTCTTGTGAACGTGGAAACTTATTGTCTGCAGTTCATAGAGAACTTGGAAATTTCGAAACTGCAATTGAAATTGCTGACGAAGTTAAACAAGCCGCAACTCTCCATAAGTTTCCAAAACACGCTGCGGAAGCAAGTGCAAACATTGGTCATGCATTGAATCGATTAGGTCAATATGAATCTGCTTACCAACTTTTAACTAGTGCTGCAGAGATTATGAAAATGGGCGGGGACTTTCCATCCGCTGTAGTTGCTGAAGCAGATGCCGCGCACGCTGCTCTTGGCATGGGGAATGTGCCGCTTGCCCAACTTCGTTTAGCTGGATGCGAACAGTCCGCAGAAAAAATTAACCTGTTGCGTTGTCACCGAGAATACGACATCAATGATCGGCATTCGATGTTGTCTCTCGTTAAATTCCAACTGACACTTCAATTGCAGCTGGCATCGAGTGCAGGTGCGCCGTTCCAGATTACCAATCCAAACATGGAAGAACTATTCGAACTCGAAAACAAACCTGTTTATCTAGAGAACCAAGACATTGTTAATTCGATAGTTGCATTGAAACCAGAGTTCATCATTGCTGGTGGAGTGCCAGCAATTACTTCGCCAGAAGGTGAGCTCTTGACCAAATGTTTGGCAGAACTTATTGATGAAAAATACTTCATCACTGATCCAAAACAAATGGGAAGATTCCACGAGATTCAGTGGTTGGTTCGTCGTGAATTCCAAGAAGGTATTGAGAATCTTTCGCTAGCGATTGCTTACTACCTCGAAGCAGGGATGGTTGACAAAGCATCGGAACTTTCTGGTCAACTCCAAGCCAAACTATTGAGCCGTTCAGAGATTTCACGTGCGAGAGCAATTAATAGCCGGATTTATTAGTTCCTGCCGTATGACCTAGTATTCGCCCGCTCACGGGATTTCGGTCTCGTAGCTGGCCAGGTAGCTCAGTTGGTACGAGCGTCCGCCTGAAAAGTGGAAGGTCGACAGTTCGATCCTGTCCCTGGCCACCACTTGTAGTGCAAATAGAGGGTCGAAGTGCGAATAACCGCACTTCGACCTTTTATTTTGTGCTAAAAACCCCGAGTTTGGCTCAATCTGCACTCTCCCGTACTCTTCGCCTGCTCGTAAGAGCATCTTGCACCTGGCCCCCATCGTCTAGAGGCCTAGGACGCCGCCCTTTCACGGCGGTAGCACGGGTTCGAATCCCGTTGGGGGTACACAGCAAGAAGGCCGCAAGGCCCCGTAGCGCAGTTGGTTAGCGCGTCGCCCTGTCACGGCGAAGGTCGCGGGTTCGAGTCCCGTCGGGGTCGCAAGTATTTTCTTCAGCGACTTATTTAGTTAACTTTGATATGGCAAGGTAATTCTGTGAACTCGCAACTTCCCCAAGACCGATTCTTAGATCGTGAATTGTCGTGGCTGTCTTTTAATCAGCGAGTTTTAGATCTTGCAAAAACCGAAGATACCCCGCTTCTTGAAAAAATCCGGTTCTTAACAATTTTCACCAACAATCTCGACGAATTTTTTATGGTGCGAGTTGCTGGTCTGAAACGTCGCATCGCTGCGGGTATCGCGACCAGAGCTGTTAGTGGAAAACTTCCGCGTGAAACTCATCGCGATGTTTTGCGACGCAGTAAAGATTTGCAAATTGAACAAACAACTTTGTTGCACGAAAAACTACTTCCAGAATTAGCTGAACACGGAATTCGAATTATTCGTTGGTCCGAGGTTGATGAAGAAAACAAATCACGACTTGAAAACTGGTTCCATCACAAAGTGTTTCCAGTTCTTACCCCTTTGGCGGTAGATCCATCGCACCCGTTCCCATACATTTCTGGTTTGTCACTTAACCTAGCAATCTCGGTTCGCAATCCACAGTCGGGACAAGACTTGTTTGCCCGCATCAAAGTTCCACCACTTATGGATCGATTTGTCCGCGCATCTGTCAACCAAGATGTTTTCGTTCCAATTGAAGATGTGATTGCCGCAAACTTGCATTCACTTTTCCCCGGTATGGAAATCCTGCGCACCAACTTCTTCCGAGTTACTCGCAACGAAGATCTAGAAGTTGAAGAAGATGATGCAGAGAATTTGTTGGCAGCACTTGAACGAGAATTAACCCGTCGTCGATTTGGTCCAGCTGTGCGTCTTGAGGTTGAAAACACAATTGACAAAGACATTCTTGAACTTTTGATTGACGAACTTGAGGTTGAACCTGAAGAAGTTTTTCAATTGCCATGGCCGCTTGATTTGCGCGGACTTGAAACAATTGCGAATATCAATCGCGATGAATTTAAGTATCCAGCTTTTGTGCCGAAGACCAGCGCACATTTAGCAATTGCCGAATCAGCGCATGAACCAAATGTGCTTGAAGCAATGTCGAACCAAGACATTCTTTTGCATCACCCTTACGATGCTTTCTCAACTAGCGTTCAGTTGTTCCTTGAACAGGCAGCTCGCGATTCACAGGTTCTAGCCATCAAACAAACTCTTTATCGCACCTCAGGTGATTCGCCGATTGTGAAAGCATTGATTGAAGCCGCTGAAGCAGGCAAACAGGTTCTTGCTCTAGTGGAAATTAAAGCTCGCTTCGATGAAGAAGCAAATATCGAATGGGCACGTAAACTTGAAGAAGCTGGCGTACACGTGGTTTATGGTCTTGTTGGATTGAAAACTCACTGCAAACTTTCGATGGTGGTTCGCGACGAAGGCGATTCTCTTAAAAGGTATGTCCACATTGGAACTGGTAACTACCATCCGAAAACTGCGCGGCTTTACGAAGACTTAGGTTTACTTTCAACTAATCCGCAAATCACAGCAGATGTTGCGACTTTGTTTAATGTGCTTTCTGGCTATGCAGTTGGTGCGCAGTACAACAAACTTTTGGTAGCGCCTGCTGGCGTAAGAACTGGACTAGTTGAATTAATTGAAGAACAAATTCAGCGCAAGACCAATGGTCAATCGGCACGCATTCAATTTAAATGCAATGCATTAGTTGACGAAGCAATTGTTGATGCGCTTTACCGGGCATCACAAGCAGGTGTTCAAGTTGAACTTCTAGTCCGCGGTATCTGCGCATTGAAGCCTGGCGTTGCAGGTCTTTCCGAAAACATTCGCGTTCACTCGATTCTTGGTCGATTCCTTGAACACAGCCGAATGTATGTTTTTGGCGAAGGCGAAGATGCCCGCTACTTCATTGGTTCAGCTGACATGATGCATCGAAATCTAGATCGTCGCGTTGAAACTCTTGTTGAAATCGCCCAACCAGATCACCGCAGGTATCTAGCAGAAATTCTTGAGCTTGGAACCTCCGAAAAAGTTCGTCATTGGAACTTAAGTGGAGATGGAACTTGGCATCAGGTTTCACACGATGAAAATGGAAGCTACTTACTTGATTTCCAGACTTACTTAATTGGCCGCCATCCCGGACCACGGTCAGCCTGAAATAGGTCACATTGAAAAAATCAGTTATCCGTGCCGCTGGCACTGTTGTTTTGCGTGGCAAAGGGAAAGCCACCGAAGTTCTAATCGTTCATCGTTCGCATCGTGACGACTGGTCGCTCCCAAAAGGTAAGCGGGACAAAGGTGAATACATGGCTGCAACTGCAGTTCGGGAAACTTTGGAAGAAACCGGAATTGAAGTAGTTCTCGGCGTCCCTCTTAATCCGATTAAGTATGAATCTTTTGGTATTCCAAAAATCGTTCGGTATTGGCTAGCTAAACCAACGGATCCAAAAATCCTTAATGGTGAAAAAGATTTTCCAGATGGATGGCAACCTAACGATGAAGTAGATGAATTGCGATGGGTGAGAGCTTCGCGGGTTAGCGGCATTCTCACTTACGAACAAGATGTTGAAGTAGTCGAAGAAGCACTTGGCTTGAGTCGCAATACGGTGCCTTTTATTTTGCTTCGTCATAGCGATGCCCAAAAGCGAGTGGATTTCGCTGATGACCACAAAGGTAATCCACCAGCTGATCAGCTTCGCCCCTTAGCGCCAGAAGGTGTTGAACTGACTCCTGCAATCGCCGATGCAATTAATGCATATGGGATTGATTATGCATACTCATCGCCAGCAAAAAGATGTGTGGACACTTTGGCACCAAGTTTTGCCACCAAAGTTAGTTTGAATATTGAAGAAGTTTTCTCTGAAGAAGGTGCGAACCAAGATCCAACCGCTTCAAAAAAGCGGATTAAAGAACTAATAAAAATCGCCGAACCAATTGTGCTGTGTTCACATCGCCCAGTGATGCCACTATTGATTCGCACGATCTCAAAAGTTTCTGGAAGTCGCGAACCAATGTCAAAATTAAAGCCAGGCCAGTTTGTGGTTTATCACCGCCCGATTAAAGAATCAGGCAAACTTCGCGAGAACCAAAAGTTTATAGTTGAAACCAGCGCAGATGCTCAATCAAAGTCACTTGATTAATTGCTTAGGTGAATACCTTTACCGACAGCCACAATTCCTGATTGTGTAACTGTGTATCGCTCTCGGTCGCGATCTAGATCGATACCGATTTTTACACCAGCGGGCACAACAACGTTTTTATCGAGAATTGCATTCCGCACAACAGCTCCACGCTCAATCCTTACACCAGGCATGATTACTGAACCTTCAACAAAAGCGCCTTCGCCAACCATCACATCGGTTGAAACAACTGAATAGCGAACGTGTGCACCAGCAATAATTGAACCTGCACCAATGATGCTGTCGTGCGCAGTTCCACCTTCTACGAACTTCGCAGGTGGAGATGGCGGCATATGACTCAAGATTGGCCAACGGCTGTTGTAAAGATTAAAGATGGGATGCACAGAAACTAGATCCATATGTGCTTCGTGATAACTTTCTAATGTACCTACATCTCGCCAGTATCCGCGATCACGTTCTGAAGCGCCTGGCACATTGTTATCAGCAAAGTCATAAACCATTGCACCACCTTGAGAAGTCAACATCGGAATGATGTTTCCACCCATATCGTGCAACGAAGTTTCATCCTCAGCATCGGTAAGCAAAGCATCAATCAATGCAGAAGTTGTGAAGATGTAGTTGCCCATTGATACGAAAGATTCTTCAGGCGAACCTGGAATGGCTGGAGGGTCAGATGGTTTCTCTAAAAAGTTCGCAATCTTCTTGCCATCAGATGCGAGTTCAATCACACCGAATGCATGCGCTTCAGATCTTGGTTGGCGAATACCAGCCACGGTTACTGCTGCACCAGATTCAATATGTTGTGCAAGCATTTGGGAGGGATCCATTCGATAAACGTGATCCGCACCAAAAACTAAAACGTATTCAGGTTGTTCGTCATAAATTAAATTCAAAGATTGCAAAATGGCATCAGCAGAACCGGTGTACCACCGTGGACCTAAACGTTGTTGCGCTGGAACTGGTGTGATGTAGTCACCGAACATTGAAGCTTGGCGCCAGGCAGTAGAAATATGACGGTCCAACGAATGTGATTTGTATTGCGTTAAAACACAGATACGGCGATAACCAGCGTTAGCAATATTGCTTAAAACAAAATCGATTAGGCGATAGTTTCCACCAAAAGGAACTGCAGGTTTTGCTCTGTCAGCAGTCAGCGGCATCAAACGCTTGCCCTCGCCACCTGCGAGGACGATTCCGAGGACCTTCGGGTCATGCGCCATGCACCAACACTAGAACTCAAAATCGCATACATCTAGTGTTTGCCACTATGCGTTTAGCAATCGTTACACGAGAGTTTCCACCTGAGGTCTATGGCGGAGCTGGAGTTCATGTAACGGAATTGGTTAATTCACTAAAATCACACTTAGATGTTGAAGTCATCTGTATGGGCGAGCCACGCGAAACGGCTAAAGCTTTTCAGTTAAAAAATCTCCCGGATGTTAACCAAGCTCTTTCGGTTGTAGCCACCGATGTTGAAATGGCTACCTATATATCTGCAAAAAAGTTTGATTTGGTTCATTCACACACTTGGTATGCCAACCTAGCTGGCCAGATTTCTGCCGCTGCTCTTGGAGTGCCACATATAGTTACGGCTCACTCACTCGAACCGAAACGGCCATGGAAAGCCGAGCAACTCGGTGGTGGATACCGAGTTTCATCTTGGATTGAAGCCGAGAGCTATCGCAGTGCGAACCAAGTGATTGCGGTAAGCGAGGGCATGAAGCTAGATGTTCTCGAGTGCTATCCGTTCGTAGATCCATCCAAAGTTTCCGTGGTGCACAATGGAATTGATGTTGATGTTTTCAAACCTACTAAAGACGAATCAGTGCTTACCAAATACGGAATCGATCCTTCGCGCCCATTCGTTTTGTTCGTAGGACGCATCACTCGCCAAAAAGGTTTGATTCATTTGTTGCGGGCGGCAAAACAATTTCCGACAGGCGTGCAGTTGGTACTCGCAGCTTCATCGCCAGACGAAAAAACTATTGGTGACGAAGTTGCTAGCGCTGTCGAGGAATTCAAGAGTTCGCGCCCAAACGACATCATCCACATCGACAAGCAAGTTTCAAAGTCTGAACTAATCGCATTGCTTTCGCATGCAACAGTTTTTGCTTGCCCTTCAATCTATGAACCACTTGGAATTGTTAATCTCGAAGCAATGGCTTGCGAAACTCCAGTTGTAGCGAGCGCTGTCGGCGGTATTCCAGAAGTTGTAGTTCATGGTGAAACAGGTTTACTTGTTGATTACACCGAAAACGATGTAACAGATTTCGAAAATCGATTCGCCCAAGCAATTAATAAACTTCTTCAAAGCGATCAACTTGATTCGATGGGGAAAGCCGGTCGCGAGCGAGCAGCTAAAGATTTTGCTTGGGATTCAATTGCACTAAAAACAATAGATGTTTACAAAGCGGTTCTTTAGGTGAAAAATTTTTCTGTAAATAAAAACTTTGCTAATAAAAACATAGTTGGCTATTCCTTGTACCTCGCTGCAGCTTTGCTTTGGGGTTTCAACGGCACCGTATCCAAGATTCTGCTTGACACGAAGATTGATCCAGCACGACTTTCACAATTACGCGTGACTCTAGCTTGGCTAGTTCTACTCGTTGTTATTGCAATCATCAATCGCAAAGCACTTAGTTTTAACTCGAAAAAAGAACTAAAACTTATCGCAATGTATGGCGTGCTCGGCGTGACCATGACGCAGTGGCTCTATTTCGTTGCCATTCACTTATTACCTGTTGGCGTTGCCTTAATCATTGAATTCACTTCACCGTTGATGGTAGCCGTTTGGGTTAAGTTCGCTTGGAATCATCACGTCCCGCGATTTACTTGGGTTGGACTTGCAATAGCAATTCTTGGTTTATTCCTTGTGACCCAGGTGTGGCAAGGATTCACATTGAATCCAATTGGTTTGATTTCTGGATTCGGTGCAGCCGCTGCATTGAGTCTGTATTTCGTAACCGGAGAAAAAATACTTCACTTGGAAAATCCGCGAGATTCTTTGTCATTAACAATGTGGGGTTTCTTTTTCGCATCACTCTTTTGGGCGATCTTTAAACCTTGGTGGGATTTCCCTTGGAGTTATCTTGTTGGCGACGCAAACTTAAATGGTTTTGTAGCGCCACAATTTGTATTAGTAATTTGGATGGTAATTCTCGGAACAGTAATTCCGTTTTGGTTGGCATTAGCTGCAATGCAATTTATTACTTCTCAACAAGCATCAGCTACAGGAATGACTGAACCTATTTTTGCTTCAATAGTTGCGTGGATAGTTATGTCTGAACAACTATCCACTTGGCAACTTATTGGTGGTGCAATTACTTTGACCGGAATTGCAGTCGGCGAAAACGCAAGACGTTAACTAATTATTAATCGTCTTCGTCTTCCCACTCGTCATCTTCGCCTTCATCATCATAATCTTCACCGTCTTCGTCATCGCCATAATCATCGTCATCATCTTCATACTCGTCATCATCACCACTTGGCAAAGTGGTCTGACCTTCTGGGATCACAATCGGTGTAGGTCCATCACTTGGCTCTGAGGCAGTGGTGTCTGAGGGTGTGGTGTCTGCCGGAGTTGATTCTGGAACCAAAACCTCATTTGTTGAGGTTTGATCTGTACTTTGACCAGGAGACTGACTCAAAGCCATAGCCTGGACTCCAACAAGGACAATGACAGCGAAGGCTGAGATTGCCGGTAGAGCGAATTTTGAGCTCAAAAACTTCATTTTTACTCCTAAATAAGGTGCTTGACCGCACACTATTAGGTCTTTACCCTCGTAAGGAGGCAATTTACCAACTTAAAGATGAGCCAATTACGAATCTTGGTAAACTTGCTCAAACCTTGGAAAAAGGGGACAAAGCCAGATTTCACTGACCCCTATTTGACCAAAACCTTTAGAAATTAACCTGTATTTGTTAGGGGCGTGTTCGCGTTCCGCTAGTGGAATGTGTTACTTTTCTCCCGACGTGCCCTGCGTTCTGGTCGCATACCTTGACCCGTTCGCACTGATTGAGAGAGGAACACGTACGTGTCCATTACCAATCAGTTGAAGTTCTGGCGAACTTCAGCTGCAAAAACCGTGGGCGTAACTGCAGCACTTGCCGTTTTCGGAAGTGTTTTAGTTGCTAGCCCAGCAAGCGCAGTAGATGACAGAATTTCTGTTGACTACTGGGTCACAGGACCAGACACAGCTTATGTCTGCGTTTCTTTAAATGGCGATGATGAACTCGCCTATTTCCCGGATCTAACAACTGCAGATCCAGATGACACCATTACAACTGATGTTGAAGAAGCTTTAACAATTGACACCGATAACACAGGTGAAATTGCTGAAGCAACAATCGAATATTCTGGTTACGATACTGAAGATTGCAGTGACTGGGAATTTTCTATCACTGACATCTATGTTGGTGACTGGAACGACATCAACTTCCGCTTTGACGCATGGGTTACCGATGGTGACAATGACGTTTGGGCAGAAGGTTCAACTGACAATCACCGCTACTCCCAAGCTTATGTAGATAGCCCAGACTGGGTTTACTGGCGCGACACTACTGAAATTAATGACAGTAGCTGGAGCAGCGTTGGTCTAGCTCACAACAATGACTACATCTTTGATGAACGTCACGCAGCTTTCTACTGCCTAAATGTTGATGACTGGGACTGGGGTTGGACCTACGATGACTGGGATGACATAAACGATCAGGCTTACTACTGGGAAGACATCGTTGGCGATCCAATCGTTTGGGTTTATGACCTGACTGATGGCGAAATGGTTGCTGACAACCTTGGCGAAACCGAAGACATCACCATCACAGATGCCTATGATGAGGAATACAACTTCGAACACTGTGGTGAAGATGATCGTGAATTTTGGATTGAAGGTTTGGAACTAGGTCACACCTACGAATTCCAATCACAATTCAGAGTTGAAACTCACTTCGCCTACGATGAATCAGACTCAGGCTGGTACGCAAACGATTATGTTTCACAAATCGGCTTCGATACATCAGTTAACTTCACTCCACTAGACATCCGTCAGAATCACGTTGGCACCCTTCCATCAGACAATGATGGTCGCGATGGTGAATACGAATACTGGTCAGATTCAGTAGAGCTTGATGGTTTGTCAGGTTGGTGGACCAACTGGTTCCAAACCGGTGACGCAGTTGAGTATGAAGATGATCAGTACACCAACGTTGACGTTATCTTGCCTGATATGCAAGGTGAAGTTGATGCTGACTACTCAAACAACAACTCAATTTCACTTGATGATGTTGATAGCAAGTGGTACGTAAGCGATGACTGGGCTGGCAACGGTGGTTGGCAGTACTTTGAAGACTATGCTGATTTCTCGCTGTACGACACTTATGACAATCTCTGGGATGATCAGTGGTCAAGCACTTGTGAAGTTAATGGTGCAGATGTAAACGACTACGATGAGGAATTCTGGTCAGATTACGCTGATGACTGGGCAGGCGCTGGCGTTTGCAACGGTGAATACGGCGACCAGTGGTACTACGATCGTGGCAACACCGATTACTACGACGATGGACTTTGGGGTCACCTTGCTAACTTCGAAGGTCAAGCATTCGTAACTATGCACAACTGGGAAGCCGCTTCCTACGATGATGCAAATTACTATCAGGATGAAAACGACGTTCTAGAAGGTATGTCAAACTCATACTCATCCAACTGGGATTGGGATATGCAGGATGACTACGTTCGTGCTACCGGTTCAGACAGCTTGCAGTTGTCACTATCAGCTGATGCTGGTTATGACTACTACTGCGACAACGGCGACATCATGGAAGCACTTGATGTAGAAGAATCAAACGCAACTTTCCAAATTCGTTTGCTTCCAAACTACGGCCAAGATGCTGACTACGATTCTGAAGACGGTTACTACGAAAATGGTTCATCTGAAACTCCGTGGGACAACTACGCAGGTAACGAGACCTACCCAGAATCACGTCTATACGCGATTGATTACACATTCGAACCAGGCGAATATCTATACGATGGATATAGCGAGTACGACTGTGGTGGCAACGAAAAGGCACATGTCATTTTCGACCTAGAATCAGTAGACCAAGATGAAGATGGCGACTTGGAACCATGGGAAACCTTGCAACCAGGAACCACTTACTCTGTTCAGGTTATGGCTACATTTGATCGCATCAACAATGATGATGACAATTCCAATTACGGTGATGGTGGCTACGATTTCGTTAGCTTCAGCCAATACCGTAACTCATATGCAACTACCTACCTTGAGTCACACACTGAAGTTCTAAGTGAAACCTCTGCTAAGTTCGAAGTTAACTTGCAGGATTCTCACTACACAGACCGCTTCAATGCTGACCAAGCTGGTTACCTTGCATGGACTGAGTGCACTGATGAAATTGAATGGTATGACTGCTCACAATATGTGACCGGTTTTGATTCAATGCAGTCATTCAACCTAAATCAAATCAACCGTGTAGTTCTGAATTCAGATGCTGAAGTTGAGTTCATTGATGGTGACAAGCACTTTGTGTTCACCCGCAATGACTTGAATGCACACACCAAGTACCAAGTTGTATTCGGTATGGATTACTACCAAACAGACAACACATTGGATGATTCAAATCAAGCAAGCCTTCGCAAAGAAATGGAAGACACTCTTGATGGCACCCAGTGCGATAACGACGGTTTCGGCATGTTGTGGCATATTTGGGATGTCTACGAAGCAAATGGAACTGGTTGCTACAACGGAACTTCTGAAAATAGCCTCTACCGCACAGATGTTGAAGACTTCTTCACATTTGAATCACTAGAGCTAGATTCAATTGCAACCGTTGACAACGATGCAGCACAAGACGGCACCGATACGAACTCATCTATCACTCTTGAATTCAACAAGTCAGTTGTTGCTGGTTCAGGTTTGATTCAGATCATTCGTACAAGTGACGATCAGGTCTTCCAGACCATCCGTCCGAGCGCATCACAAAATGTTGTAATCGACGGTAACGTTGTAACTATTACTCCAGGCAAGAACTTTGCTTACGGAACCGGTTACTACGTTTACGTTGGCGAAAACGCATTTGTTGACGAAGATGGCCTTGCTTTCGATGGTGTTAACACCAACGCAAGCACTACCTTCTCTACCGAAGAAAAGCCAGCAACCCTAGGTACAGTAAGTACCAAGAGTGCAGGTAATTTCAAGCGAACAGTTACTGTTGACCTTAAGAAGTCAGCTGCATTTGAAACTGTTCAGGTATGGTGGCACGACCATCACAGCCTCAAGCTGATGTACGCAGGTTCAATCACTTTGGACGAAAACGGAAATGGCGATTTCACTCGCGTACTTCCGCGTCTGAACAAGTTTGACAATGTGGTAGTTACGCTAGGCCGTCACGTAGTGGCTCGACACATCGTTGCCACTTCTTGAGAGATTGCTAAGGCAATCCCTTAAATAACTAGAACTCCGGGAGTCCGCGCCAGCGGGCTCCCGGAGTCTTTTTATGCGCAGATCTGGCACCCGAAGTATTTAGGGGGGGGGTTATGTCAGTCCCTTGATTTACATTTCTCCTGCTTCGCCAAGTGCCTTAGAGGTGGAAGGCGGAAAACAAAGCAAAAGCAAGAACTGGAATTTAGGGAGATCAAATGGAGATTGCAGCCTCGGGCACTAAAACCAATATTTTTGGTGCCAATTTGAATGCGGCTGCATTTCTTATTGCTTCAGAAGTTCCAAAAATGGTCATTAGAAGGTCCAACTCACAGCTCAACGGCTGGTTGGCGCCAACCGCGCATCCCGCGCACGGTGGAACCGTTGAAAGACCTGCTAGCTAATCCTTGAGTGGTTTACCGCGGAGGTAAACCCCGGCGATTAGCTGGAAGTGCGGGTTGGTCGAATGACTGACCCAATTAATTCAGAACTAGTAACTCCTAGTCCTCACTAGTGAGTTTGGTTCTCGAATTCCTAATGTCAGATTCGATTGAAAGGTAATACCTTGGCCGCTCCAACTCAACTCCCATACACAAACCAAATTCAAGACCCACTTCCAAAAGAAGTAATCAAAGAAGGTATCTGCGTCGGCGTATCAGACTCAGACATCTTTTTCTCTGACGAAATCGCAGATCAAGAAAAAGCTATATCACTATGTGCCCAATGCCCGGTTCTCGAAGCATGTTTGAATTATGCAATCAAAAACGAGATGTACGGCATTTGGGGTGCAACTACTCCAACTGAACGTCAAGCTCTTCGTTCAGTTCCATTCATCACTCCAGAATTCCGTCGTGAAGCAGCAGAAATTCGCGCTGACATTGAAGCTGGAATTCTCACCATGACACAGATCGCTGCAAAGTGGAATGTTGATGAACGCTCTATCTACCGTTACAAAGCTCGTATGCGAAAGGATGCTGCATAACATGGCAAAGAAGCAACCTCACGGAACTAAATCTCATTTCCGTTCACCAAAACAACTTAATCGCACTTGCCCATCAGGAAAAATCCGATTCAAAGATCATAATCACGCTGTTTCTGCTTTGCATAAAGCGAAGAACACCCGTGAACTCGCGGCAGAGAATTCCTTCGATACAGCTCGCAAAGAAATTCGCAGCTACAAATGCAAAGACTGCAAAGGATTTCATCTAACAAGTAAGCCGCAATACGGAACAACTCTGGTGGCTGCCTAATTTCTAGTTGAAGTTCTGCTGTTTCAGACGTAACTAAATCCAGTGTTCAACATCTGGTGCGGTTGCAAAGAATGGTCCAATAATTGAACGCCATTCCTGAAACAGCGGTCCTTCACGGAAATCCACAGTGTGTCTCTCGAGGGTTTCCCATTCAATGGCCAACATAAAGGTGCTGCTTCTCTCGACGCCTCGCCGAACGGTTATCCCTCTCCAGCCCTTGGCTTGGGCAAGCACCTTTTTCGCCTCTTCAAGGGCTGTCAGAAAGGCCTCTTCTTTACCTGGGTTTACGTGGATAAGAGCAGTTTCAAGCACCAATTTGAGTCCTTAAAGAGCAGATGTGGGAGCGAGAACTTTACTGCGGATGGAGCTAAACAGAAGGGCTACTGCCGCCACCATAAGCGCTACAGGGAGCCCAAAGGTTCCAACTATTGTCGATATCACCGGCTGGAAAATCAGCGCTAGAGATGTGTTTGTGACTGCGACGATTGAAATGGCCCTTGTGGTTGCAATTCCTGCTACTCGACCAGCGCCAGCCATATAGCCCGCAGGTAAGGCTGCTACTCCTAGACCTACGCAGACGAAACCAAACATACTGATAGCGAGGGCAATTCCGGAGCCGTAGTAATTATCAATGTTTAACAACTGTGTATTCAAAATCAATACTGCTAAATAGGAAGCTCCGCCTAAGGCTGAACTTGTGCGAATAACCTTGTGTAATCCGTATTTGTCATTTAATCGACCGACCAAAACTCGACCCGTTATCTGAGCCAATAGAAAAGCTGTTAAACCTAAACTATTAGGACCAATTGGTAATCCAATTACTTCGTGGAAATAAATCGCACTCCAGTTGTAAGAAGTACCTTCTGCCATCATTCCTAATGCGGACGCAATTGAAATACCGAGAAGAACTTTGCGGGTTTCCCAAGAAACGGGAGCTTTGCGATCTGGTTTTGGTAAATCCTTATTTGGATCAGTTACTTGTTGAATTGAAATAATTAGTGCGATAACAGAAATTGCCCAAATAGAAAAAAGATGAACTTTAGGAGTTGTAATACCCGCAACCAGATTTCCTATAACTGAAGTTGTAAGTGCGCCCATACTCCAAGAGGCATGAAACATTGGCATCACAGATCTCTTCAATGCTAGCTCTACTTCAACCCCAGCTGCGTTAACAGCAACGTTCATTGTTGAATAACCAAATGCGGCAGATGCTGCACAAACTGCAACAAATATTGCACTGTTTGCAAAGCTCTGCATTGCAACACTCGTCATCATGATGAGTCCGAAAATACGCACCACTAAATTGTTACCAAGTGCGTGGATAAAACGGTGCGACAAGAAGTTTCCGGTTAATCCACCGATGGTTCCTGCAGCTAGGGCGTACCCAAATACGGCGTCGCCAACCCCAGCCATCTCTTTGATTTCGGCGTAGCGAGTAGCGGCCGACATAGTGGCCAAGCCCATTGAAGCAAAGACGAAATTAAGCGCTATTCGCGATCTGTTGAGAGTTTCTAAGCCTATTTCGGACATTTAGTCGGGCCATCAAGAACAGGGTAGAGATGGTCAGCGGCGTCTTTGATGGCACGGCAAGCTTCAGCAATTTGGTCTGCGCGATCTACATCGCGAGCATCCTTGATTACCCAAGTCCAGTTCAAAACCAAAGTTGGCACGAAAGTTCCACCTGTATATGTGACGACACCATCAGTGATTTCAAAATTGAGTGTTACAACAACACCGTGTTGTCCACGTGGCAAATCTGCCCAAGGGCCTTGCCCTGACCAAATATTTCCGGTGCTGTAAATAACAGGCTTTCCATTAACAATTTTGGCTGCTTCGATTACGTGCGGGTGATGACCAATTATTCCGTCAACATACTTTGATGCTGTCAAAATTTTAGCTTGTGATTGTTGAGTTTCACTTGGGCTATCCCAATATTCATTTCCCCAGTGCATTGAAACAATCACAACATCGGCTCCAGCAAGTTTCGCTTCTTTTGCTTGAGCAATGATCCGTTTGGTGCTGATTTTGTTTACTAGCCATGGTGAATCTGACGGCATTGGAATTCCATTGAATCCCCAGGCGTAGGAAAGTTGTGCAACTTTTACACCACTGTCTGTGGTGTACCAACCGATGCTGCTGTCTTTCGAAGAACTCTGTGCACCGGCTGTAATAAGGCCTGCATTACGCATAAATTTCAAAGTTGAAAAAACGCCGTCTTTACCTTGGTCGAGGGAATGGTTTGAAGCAACAGAGCAGCCATCCCATCCAGCTTCTTTAAGTGCTGGAGCAAGTGAAATTGGCGTACTAAAAACTGGATATCCGCTAGGTGTTCCTTTTGATAGCGGAGTTTCAAGATGGCAGATATTCACGTCTGCTGTTAGTAGTTTGCCAATTTTTGAGAATTGGTCAGAGAAGTCGTATGTCTTGCCGTTCCATGCCACGTTGTATTGGCGGGAATGAGCAAGCACGTCGCCAGAACCTGAAATCGAAACTGTTTTAGTTACTGGAACCGTTGGGTCTTCAACCTTTACCTTGCTTGGCTCTTGAGCCGCGGAAACCGCACAACCGCTGATCGCATATGCCCCAAACAGCAGAGCAATAAGGGTGACTAATGAGCGTGATTTCATGTGATTCCTCGACTATTTGCGAGGTTGAAGTCTAAACCGATTTAGTCGGAGTCGTGTTCGCGAGCATCCATTTCTGCGAGGAATTTCTCCACTTGGGCGGCAATGTCATCGCCTGAAGTTGGCTGATTCGGATGTGCCACACCGCGTGATGCAACAATCTCGTCGAAAGAGTTTTCGAGACTTTTAACTACCGATAAATTTTCGGCGTTATCTTGCAATTGTTCATTCAACTCAACATCGGACGAATCAGACAAATTGCGCAATTCATCTAGTGGAATGCTCAAGCCTGTTGCGGTGCAAACTTCACTCAACAAAGTCAGTGCGCTTCGAGGATGATTTACGTTCGCAAGATAGTGCGGCACGTGCGCCGCAAAACCGATAGCTCGATGCCCTTCGCGCCCAAGTTGAAGTTCTAAATAATTAGCTAGCGAACCTGGCACTTCCATTTCGCCCACCCACGGCACACGGCCTTCGATTAACAATGGATCAGTTGCATGTGCAGTCACTGCGATTGGTCGAGTATGTGGTGCCGGGAACGGAAATGCTTGAATCCCCAGAGTCAGCGAAACATTAAGTGATTCAACTAATTCAATGATGGTATCTACAACGGTCATCCAGCCAGTGTCTGGTTCTACGCCGTGTAATAACAAAAAGTTGTGTCCGCGATCATCAGTGCATTCAACAAGTTGAAGCACCGGTAAATCGATGTCACCGAAATGATCTGCTAGATAAGTCATTCGTGGGCGACGCCCGCGATAATCAAAAAGTAGATCGATGTCGAAAGTTGCAAGAACTCTGTGATCAGTGGAATCTAGAAGATGTTCAACAGCCGTTTTGACAGCACTTCCAGCATCTAAAAAACCTGCAATGCCGTGCACCAATATGCGGGTTTCGGCTTCGCTTGGTTCATCAATCCATTCCAGGAGAGAGTCTTCATTGTCGTTTTCGTTCCACATATTTCACCGCCTTAAATGCCCCTGAATTCTAGACCCGCAAGGGCTAGGCTGACTTTATGAGTTTAAAGCCACTCTTGGAATTGCCTGCAAATGCTGCCCTTTTAGAGGTGCCAAGCAATGGCTCGGTACTAGCTGTCCTAGAAATCAAGCCTTCTGGTAAACCGATTGGTGTTGTGCAGTTGGTGCACGGCTTCACAGGTAGTAAAGAAGATTTTTGGGATTTGGCACCATTGCTTGCAGAAGCTGGGTATCTAGTTATTTCTCATGACCATCGCGGACATAACCAAAGTACGCACGCAGATGCATCAACCTACACAATAAATCAAATCGCTGATGATGTGATTGCAGTACAAGATGCCTTAGGAATTGAAAAAGTTCATCTGCTTGGACATTCTTTTGGTGGATTAGTTTCAAGACTAGCAGCGATTAAATATCCAAACCGATTTGATTCTTTCACTTTATTTTGCACCGGTCCTGGACCGACGAAAACTGTGAATCGAATTGCAAATCTCCAACAATTTATGCGCGGTAAAACCATGTTAGAAACTTGGAATTCACTTCGTGATAACCCTGATTCCGAAATCGCTTTTGGCCCAAGTGATTCTTGGCCAACACACATCTTCAAACGCTGGACTTCCACAGACCCAGAAGCATTGATGGCAACTGTCGACATGATTGTGACTGAACCTGATCGCACTGATGAACTGAAAAATACTGGAATCAAATTCCATGCTGTCTATGGCGAATTCGATGACGCGTGGTCACCTGCAGAGCAGGATGTAGTGGCAGCAAGACTTGGTGCTCCAGTATCAGTTATTACTGGCTGCGGTCATTGCCCTAACGAGGAAGACCCAGTGCAAACTGCAAAAGTCTTAACAAGTTTTTGGAAGAGCGCAGCTAATAGTTGAGAACTGCCGAGGGACGAATTAAGCTGCCGGCATAATGACGGGGAAAAAGATTGCACAGCGAATCCCATTTACGGGTGCAGGAAAAGCTGACTTTGTTATTGATGCCATCTACGAATCAGGCACAGCGAATAATTTAGGCGCAGAAGTTCTATCAAAGTTGATTCCAGGAATTGGTAATGCCGGTGGATTTCGATATGTGGGAAGCCATAATGAAACGCCTCTAGTAATTTTGTTCACAAACGGGAATGAACCTAATTGGCCGGATGAACTCGATAAATACCGCGGAACTCTTCAGTATTATGGCGACAATCGAAGTCCAGGTAGAGAACTCCACGACACAAAGAAAAAAGGGAAATGCAATCTTGCGAAACGCATTTCAATTTTCACACGGCACAGCGGAAGACCGACTCAAATGTCCAATCTTCCTAATTTTTGAAGGAACTGGGGAACGACATGACGTCAAGTTTCTAGGTCTTGCTGTCCCTGGCGCATCACATCTCCAACTTGATGAAGATTTGATAGCACTCTGGCGAGTCTCCAACGGAGTCCGATTTCAAAATTACAGATCTATATTCACAATTCTGGACATCGGGAAAATTGATGGAAATTGGATTAGAACTATCGCAAAGAATAAGGCGATTGATTGGACTGATGAAAGAATCCCTAAACCTCTTAAAGCGTGGGTAAATAAAAGAAGTTACAGCCCATTAGTAACAGAACACTTGAAAGAAACAAGATCACGAGAAAACCAAGTACCTTCCAACTCGCTAGAAAAATCTCTTGTTGAGGCAATTCATGAATATTGCGGTGAAGATGATTTTCTTTTTGAGGCTGTTGCGCTTGAAATCTGGAAAATCTCAGTGGGTTTACCCGTAAATGCGGATCTAACTAAGAGATATCGAGATGGTGGTCGTGATGCAGTTGGCACAATATTGATAGG
>JBDKLK010000007.1:0-19637 GCA_039795655.1 Actinomycetota bacterium | reverse complement strand
GCGGTAACCAGCTTCTGGTTTGCGATCACGGTTTCGGCTGCCGCCATATCCGCCACTACGGCGATTGTTTGGACGGCGATTGTCACGATGGCGTGCGCCATCGCGTCGATTATTGCTATAACTCATTTAAATAACTTCTCAGTGTTTCAGGCGCTTTTCAGGGCCTTGTGCGAGCGCGTCATTCGCTGCATCACACTGGATCAGAACTAGACGGGCACATCAAATGTTTTGATGTTGTGGCAAGCGTACCGCAGTTTTTGGTAGCAAATTACCAATTGATAACAGCTATGCACTTAAACAGCGAATGAACGCTTTGATAATCCGTACCAAAAGCCTTGAATTTTGCTATCAATTGAGCTTTCAGCATTGTCTGCAAGTCCAAGAGTTACATACATCGGAACTAGATGATCAACAGTTGGATGCGCGTACTTAAAAGCAGGTGCAGATTTGTAATCCATTAAACCTTCAAGATCGCCTTTTATTAGCAATTCGTTTGCCCAAGTATCAAAGTCAGCAGACCAGCCAGGTGCAACTTGATCCGCACCTTTGTACATATCTGTAAAAGGCAATCCATGAGTTAAGAAACCACTGCCAATAATTAGTACGCCTTCATCGCGCAAAGGACGCAAACGTTTGCCAATATCCACTAGTTTTAAAGGGTCGTGCGTTGGAATCGACATTTGCAATACTGGAATGTTTGCATCTGGATACATCGCAATTAGCGGAACATAAGCGCCGTGATCAAGACCGCGAGTTGGAGCCTGATGCAGAGGTTCGTTGTCCGGCATCAGCTTCGCAATCTTTGCAGCCAACTCTGGTGCGCCAGGTGCGTTGTATTGAATTTGATAATACTTTTCAGGAAAACCGTAGAAGTCATAAATCAACGGAGCTGGGGTAGTAGCTCCAACCATTAGCGGCGCAGATTCCCAGTGGGCGCTGATGATCAAAATCGCTTTCGGGGTTGGCAGTTCGGTTGCCCAATTTGCGAGCTCACTGCGCCACTCTTTGTGGTCAAGAAGTGGTGGTGCACCGTGGCCAATGTAAAGCGAAGGCATTTTGTTCATTGAGAGAGCATATCCCAAAGTAGTTTAACTTTCAACTAAATCGGGAAAGGGTGTTTTCTCGCTCACATTTCAATAAATTTTCATCAAATAGGTCTTTGGTTAATGGCGCTAGACAGCAGTTATGAGTGAAACTTGCCTCAACACAAAGGCGTGCGAGGTAAAAATGTCTAAAGTCGAAATGAATGCACCAACCACCAATCAAGCACTTATTGATTGGGTATCTGAAATCGCAGCGCTCACCCAACCAGACCAAGTCGTTTGGTGTGATGGATCTGAAGAGGAATGGCATCGCCTCTCTGAAGAACTAGTTGCTAGTGGCACATTAATTCGGCTAAATCCAAAGCTTCGCCCAAATTCATTTTTAGCAAGATCAAACCCAGCCGACGTAGCTCGAGTTGAAGACCGCACTTTTATTTGCAGTGAAAAAGAAGAAGATGCAGGTCCAACGAATCACTGGATGTCACCAGAAAACATGCGCAACACACTGCAACCACTTTTTGAAGGCTGCATGCGCGGTCGAACTATGTTCGTAATTCCATTTTCTATGGGACCGGTTGGCGGAAGAATTTCACAACTCGGTGTTGAGATCTCAGATTCACCTTATGTGGTTTTGAATATGAAAATCATGACTCGAATGGGAACAAAAGCATTGCGAGAAATTGAGAAACAAAATCAATTCGTAAAAGCCGTTCACTCAGTTGGAATGCCTCTTGTTGATGGCGCTGCAGATGTTCCTTGGCCTTGCAATGAAAACAAATACATTGTGCATTACCCAGAAACTCGCGAGATTTGGTCTTTCGGTTCTGGCTACGGCGGAAACGCATTGCTTGGAAAGAAATGTTTCGCTTTGCGTATCGCATCTGTAATGGGTCGTGACCAAATGTGGCTAGCTGAACACATGTTGGTTTTGAAAATCACTTCACCAGCAAAAGCTGTTCATTACATTACTGCTGCATTCCCATCAGCTTGCGGAAAAACAAATCTTGCGATGCTTGAACCAACTATCCCCGGTTACAAAGTTGAAACCATTGGCGATGACATTTGTTGGATGAGATTCCACGAAGATGGAAAGCTATATGCAATCAATCCTGAGGCTGGATTCTTTGGTGTAGCCCCAGGAACCAGCGTAAAAACAAATAAGAATGCAATGGCAACTCTTCATTCAAACTGCATCTTCACAAATGTTGCTTTGACTGATGACGGCGATGTTTGGTGGGAAGGGATGACAGATACTCCACCAGCACATTTGATTGATTGGACCGGAAAAGACTGGACTCCTGATAGCGGAACTCTTTCAAGCCATCCAAACTCTCGATTCACTGCACCTGCAAGTCAATGCCCATCGATTGCTGATGAATGGGAGGACGTAGATGGTGTTCCAATCTCTGCGATTCTGTTTGGTGGTCGCCGACAAAGCAATGTTCCGTTAGTTACTGAGTCTTACGATTGGCAACACGGTGTATTCATGGGAGCAACCATCGCTTCTGAACAAACCGCTGCAGCAGAAGGAACCGTTGGCGAACTTCGCCGAGATCCTTTTGCAATGTTGCCATTCTGCGGTTACAACATGGCTAACTATTGGAAGCATTGGCTTGAGATTGGGAACCACACCAGCAACGGAAAACTTCCAAAGGTTTATCAGGTTAACTGGTTTAGAAAGAATGCGGCGAAAGAATTTATGTGGCCAGGGTTTGGCGACAACTCTCGCGTGATTGCTTGGATTATTGATCGACTCGAAGGCCATGGAGCATCTGTCGACACTCCGCTTGGAAAAATTCCTGCTCCAGGAGCTCTCAACCTCGATGGTCTTGAAATCGCAAGCGAAAACCTTCAGGAGTTGTTCGCAGTTGATCCAAATTCTTGGCTCACCGAATGCGACCTGACTGAAAGTTATTTCGCTCAGTTTGGTGAGTCACTTCCATCTGAGATGGCAGCGGAATTGGCTGGATTGCGCACCCGATTGGCGAATTCCACGAAATAAAGCTGAAAACTTGAGTTGGTAACCTATGCCGTGGAGGCAGTGTGACTATCGACTTACGCGGACGTGATTTCCTTAAGGAAATTGATTTCACCAGTGAAGAGTTTTTGGCGCTTATAGATCTTGCTGCCAAACTAAAAGTTGCTGGCCGTAACCGCGAGAAGCATCTCGATCGCATGAAGCTTGCTTTGGTGTTTGAAAAAACTTCCACTCGCACACGTGCAGCTTTTGAAGTAGCCGCTTTTAATCAAGGCGCCAACGTCACTTTCATTGATCCAACTGCATCACAAATCGGCCACAAAGAATCAATCGCGGATTCAGCTCGCGTGCTATGTCGTTTCTATGACGGAATTGAGTATCGTGGACATGCCCAAGCGATTGTTGAACGCCTCGCAATGTTTTCTGAGGTTCCAGTTTTCAACGGCTTGACTGATGAATGGCATCCAACTCAAATGCTTGCAGATTTTCTAACGATGTTTGAACATGGTAAATCTCGCAAACCAGTTTTTGCATACCTTGGCGATGCGCGAAACAATGTCGCGAATTCCTTGCTGGTAACTGGCGCACTTCTTGGATGTGATGTTCGTATCGCAGCTCCAGTTAGTTTGCAGCCGGCTGCAGATGTAGTCAAGATTGCAAATGAGCTAGCAGCTAATTCCAGAGCAAAAATCACCATCACCGATGATGTGGCTGTTGCAGTCAAGGGTGCTGAGTTCATCCACACCGATGTTTGGGTTTCTATGGGTGAACCAATCGAAAAATGGGATGAGCGCATCAATCTTTTGAAGCCATACCAAGTCAACGATTCTGTATTCGCATTAACTGAAAATGCAGACACCAAATTCATGCACTGCTTGCCGGCATATCACGACACCGAAACCAAAGTTGGTGCTGATGTGGCTGCACGCTTCAAAATGACTGATGGCATCGAGGTAACAAATAGTGTTTTTGAATCGGAAAGAAACATTGCGTTTGATCAAGCAGAGAATCGTCTTCACACGATTGAAGCAATTTTGGTTGCCACACTTGGAAATAAAACCGTTACGGAATTGCTAGGTTAATAGTGAGCGAACTTCCACCACTAGATTCACCTTCAATCGGTTCGGACACAATTCTTGATGAACGTACCGATGTTCGCACCAACGATGGTGATCACGACCGTTTTGCGCACTACGTAAAGAAAAACAAAATTGTTGAGAGCGCAATCACAGGTAAAGAACTGACTGCTCTTTGCGGTAAGAAATGGATTCCTGGGCGAAACCCAGATCGCTATCCAATTTGCCCAACCTGCAAGAAAATTTACGATGGACTTCCAGGCGGGGATGATGAACCGTCTGACAACAAGTGAATGAAACTGCCAGCCCAATTGATTTAACAGGATTGCGGGCCTGGCAGCGAGCAGCAATCAGTCAGTACTTCCGCGAAAACCCACAAGACTTTATGGCGGTAGCTACACCTGGAGCTGGTAAAACTACTTTTGCATTGAGAATTGCTAGTGAATTAATGCAACGAAGGATTATCAATCGAATAATCGTTGTTACACCTACTGATCATTTGACGAAACAGTGGGCTTTGGCAGCAAATGGGCACGGACTAAATCTTGATTCAAGTTTCACATCAAATAAAACGTCGGCAAAAGGTTTTGATGGAATCGTCTTGACATACGCTGGAGTTGCCTCGAATCCATTGCGATTACGAGTGCGGGTTGATACTTATAAAACGCTAGTTATCCTCGATGAAATTCACCACGCAGGCGATGCGCTCTCTTGGGGTGATGCTGTTATCGAAGCTTTTGCAACTGCAACTAGGCGAATTGCATTGACTGGAACACCGTTTCGCAGTGATATCAACCCCATTCCATTCGTTAAGTACGAAGCTGACAGTTTCGGGGTGAAAAGAAGTGTGGCTGATTACGCGTATAACTACGGAGACGCATTGCGCGAAGGTGTTGTGCGTCCGGTTTTGTTCCTCGCATATTCAGGAAAAATGAAATGGCGCACTCGTGCTGGTGAAGTTGAAGAAGCAGATGTTGCTGAAGAAAACTTGAAAGATGTAACAGCTCGTGCTTGGCGAACAGCTCTGAACCCAACAGGTAAATGGATCGGCCAGGTACTGCAAGCAGCAGACAAACGCTTGAACGAAGTGCGCAGATATATGCCTGATGCCGCTGGTTTAGTTATCGCGAGCGATCATGAGCACGCAAAAGCCTATGTTGAGATTCTGCAGAGCATCACAAAAGACAAACCGGTATTGGTTCTGAGCGATGATCCAAAAGCTGGCGAGAAAATCGCGAAGTTCACTCATTCCAAAGCGCGTTGGATGGTTGCGGTTCGAATGGTGAGTGAGGGTGTAGACATTCCGCGCCTCGCTGTTGGGGTTTATGCGACCAACACTTCAACACCGTTGTTTTTTGCGCAAGCGGTGGGACGTTTTGTTCGAGCTCGTCAACACGGTGAAACTGCAACAGTGTTTGTTCCGTCTGTTCCAATATTGCTTTCGCACGCAGCCGAAATTGAGCGACAACGTGACCACGTACTTGGCCACAAAGCAATTGCAGGTATCTGGGACGAAAACGATGCAATCACGAAGTTTGAAACTCAAGAGAGAAACAAATTTGATGCTGAGTTTGATGAACTTCCAGCGTTCGAAGCTCTCGATAGTGAAGCTACATTCGACAAAGCAGTGATGGACGGTGGGGAATTGAAATCGCTGCTTGAACCTGGCTCGCCAGAAGAAGAAGCAATACTTGGAATGCCAGGGATGCTTAGCCCAGAAGAGGTTTCGGCATTGCTCGCTGAACATCGTGCGAAACAAATTCAGTTTGCCACCAAAAAACCAAAAGAAAAAACTTTGGCTGATCAACTTTCAGATTTGCGAAGTGAACTATCAGATGTTGTTTGGGCGTATGCACAACAGATTGAATCGACTCCAATGGCAGTTCATGCCCAACTTAAACGATCGTTAGGTGGAGTTCCTGCACCACTTGCATCTCTCGATGAACTGAAAGAAAGGATTGAACTTGTTCGTAAATGGGCATTAGGAAAGTAATTAATTACAACCTGTAATGCCAGAAACAATCCAGTCCATACTGTGACGAACTTTGTTTCCTACATACCAGTTTTTTCCGTGGTTAACCAAGAATGCAAAAACTCCAATAGAGCCATTTTCATTTTCTACATACCCAGCCAATGCGTCGGTATCGGACAGACTGCCCGTCTTTGCATGCACCAAACCGCGAGCGCAAATATCTCGAGATTCTGAGAACCTCAGCTTCAACGTCCCGTTCCTACCCGCTGTAGAAAGCAAGCGTCGTTCATAAACCACATTTAATTCAGGTTCAGTTTCATCAACCATCTTCGTTAATAGGCTGGTCAAAAAGTGTGCTGTAAGTCTGTTTGCCCGAGATAAACCTGAACCATCAACAAGTTCAATGTTTTCAGTATCAAGTTGGAGGTCCGTAAGTACTTGCATCGCGTATGCGCGGGAGTTTTCCCAAGTTGGGCGAACTCCAGATTCAGCAGCTGATGCACGAAAAAGAGTTTCTGCAATTGTGTTGTCGCTGTCTTGCAGCATCTTTCGGATAATTGAAAGCAGGAAATAGCCATTCGTGGTGGCTATCTGCACACCATCGGATTTTTTGGCACCTAAATATTGAACCTTGTAACCGCGAGCTTTCAACAATTTCGCAAGTTTTTTGCCAACAATTTCTGGTGCGTTGTAAGAACCTAAGCCATCGACTGAAAGTGAATAAATCTCACGGACGTAACGTGGCATCGGACTAGGTTTCCAACCTTTTGGATTCGTGAACTTGGGAAACATAGTTGCATCGGTATAAAGATTGATTTTTTGAGTTTGATTACCAAGTGACGTGACGATGCCATCAGCAAGAACTTCTAGATGCTGCGAACGAAGTGCTGGGTCACCACCGCCAACTACATAAAGATTGCGATTTTCTTCATTCCACGTAGCTTCGGATGTGAACTTGTAGTTAGGGCCAAAAGTTTTCAATGCGACGGCAGCGGTAACGAGCTTCATGGTTGAAGCGGGAACGAATGGATGATCACCAAGTTTTTGATGAAGAGTTTTCCCAGAAGCTAGATTCACCAGAGTTATTCCGCTGTGTTTCGGGAAGTCAGCGTTATCCAGTCTTCGAATGAATTTATTTATGTTGGACTTGGGAATATTCGATTCAACCGTGATTGCGATTGCCGGTGATGTGAGTGCAAAGAGTAGATACCCAATTAACGAGAATTTGAACACGCGTTTTGCGCTAGAAATTCTTGTTGTCGGCATAAGCGAAGCCTATTAGGAGCAGTCCTTTAGGCTTGGCTTATGACATTGCGCATTTCTCAACAATTAGTAGATGAAATTGTGGCGCACGCCAGGCAAGACCACCCTGATGAAGCTTGCGGTGTTGTTGCTGGGCCAATCGGAAGTGATGCCCCAACCCGATTCATACCAATGATTAATGCTGCTCGTTCACCAAACTTTTATGAATTTGACTCTACGGATTTGTTGAGGCTGTATCGTGAAATGGATTCAAACGACGAAGATCCAATAGTTATTTATCATTCACATACCCACACTGAGGCATACCCATCTCGCACTGATATCAATTACGCGTCTGAGCCGAATGCGCATTATGTTTTAGTTTCGACACGTGAAACTGGAAATGACGATGGCCCATATGAATTTCGCTCATTTCGAATCGTTGATGGCGAAGTAACTGAGGAAACGATTGAAGTTACTGCTTGAAAATACTGATTAGCAGCCTACTTTTCGCAAACAATTTGCAATAACAAATGAAATTGTGCGTAATCCTTATCTCTGAATTAGCCTTGCCTAATGAGTATCACCGTTAGCCTCCCAACAATTTTGCGTCCGTATGCGAATGACCAGCGTCGCGTTGAAGCTGATGGTTCTACTTTGGCTAACTTGATTGACAATCTTGATCTCACTTACCCAGGATTGAAAAGCCGCATAGTTGAAGAGGGAAGCATTCGTCGCTATGTGAATGTTTATATCAATTCAGAAGATGTGCGATTCCTAAATGGACTTGATTCAGAACTTTCTTCTGGTGATCTAGTAGATGTTTTGCCAGCTGTCGCAGGTGGCTGACAAGTGACGAAATTCCCATCACTGCTCGAATCTGTTGGCAGAACTCCATTAATTGGACTTCCAAGACTTTCACCGTCGCCAACCGTTCGCCTTTGGGCAAAACTTGAAGACCGAAACCCAACAGGTTCGGTTAAAGATCGTGCAGCACTTGCAATGGTTGAAGCAGCTGAGCGCGAGGGAAAGTTAAAACCAGGCGCAACAATTCTTGAACCTACTAGTGGTAACACTGGTATTTCACTTGCGATGGTTTCAAAACTTAAAGGCTACAAACTGGTTTGTGTAATGCCAGAAAATGTTTCTGCCGAAAGAATTCAACTTCTCAAAATGTGGGGCGCAGAAATTATTACTTCGCCCGCTGCAGGTGGTTCTAACGAAGCCGTTCGTGTTGCGAAAGAAGTAGCGATAGAACACCCTGATTGGGTAATGCTTTATCAATATGGAAATCCAGCAAACGCTCGCGCTCATTACGAAACAACCGGCCCAGAGATTTTGGAAGACCTTCCAGAAATCACGCACTTTGTTGCAGGACTTGGCACAACCGGAACTCTGATGGGTGCTGGCAGATACTTGCGAGAGAAAAAACCTGATGTTCAAATCGTTGCTGCAGAACCTCGCTATGGTGAATTGGTTTATGGCTTGCGAAATCTCGAAGAGGGTTTCATTCCAGAGCTTTACGACGAAACAGTTTTAACTACTCGTTTTTCAGTCGGACCACGTGATGCAGTTAAGCGAATGCGCCAATTGCTAACTGAAGAAGGAATCTTTGCTGGTGTTTCAACTGGAGCGATCTTGCACGCCGCATTAGGTGTGGCAGATCGCGCAATCAAAGCCGGTCAATCTGCCGACATTGTTTTCATTGTTTGTGATGGTGGATGGAAATATCTATCGACTGGCGCTTACGACGGCACACTCGATGATGCTGAGGATGCACTAGACGGCCAACTCTGGGCATAAAAGCCCTAAAATTGCCGATTATGAATAATGCGCCAATCGGCATCTTCGATTCTGGAGTGGGCGGTCTAACTGTTGCTCGCGCAATCATGGATCAACTTCCAAACGAAGAGCTTCTTTATGTAGCCGATACTGAGCGCGGTCCTTATGGCCCAAGGCCACTAGCTGATGTCCGAGCAATTGCTTTGGAGATCATGGACTGGTTGGTCGAAAACGATGTCAAGATGGTTGTCATTGCTTGCAACACTGCCTCGTCAGCCGTATTACGCGATGCTCGCGAGCGTTACTCAATTCCAGTGATTGAAGTTGTTCAACCAGCAGCTCGTCGCGCAGCTAGCCAAACTCACAACAATCAAATCGGTGTGATTGGAACTCAAGCAACCATCACATCAGGGGCTTATGCAGATGCATTCGCAGCAGCTCCAAATATCGAATTAACTATGCAAGCCTGCCCACGTTTCGTCGAGTTTGTGGAAGCGGGAATCACAACCGGGCCAGAATTGCTCGAAGTTGCACAAGAATATTTAGCGCCACTTAAACAAAAAGAAATCGACACGTTGGTATTAGGTTGTACGCACTATCCGTTATTGACGGGTGTCATTCAATATGTGCTTGGTGAAAAAGTAACTTTGGTTTCAAGTGCAGAAGAAACCGCAAAAGATGTTTATCGGACTCTTGCCGCACAGAATTTATTGCGAGAATCAAATGTCGCTCCGAAACACAGATTTATCGCAACTGGAAGCAGCGCAGGTTTTAGTGCACTAGGGCAACGCATTTTGGGAACACCAGTGGTTCCAGAAATTCACAAATTCAATTAAGGAAAACGATGAGCCGTTCAGATGGTCGCAATGCGAATCAATTACGTGAAGTAACTTTTGAAAGAAACTGGTCAGATCATGCTGAAGGTTCTTGTTTAGTTTCGTTTGGCAGAACCAAAGTTCTTTGCACAGCTAGTTTCTCACCAAGTGTTCCTCGTTGGCGCAAAGATTCTGGTCTAGGTTGGATCACTGCCGAATACAGCATGCTTCCTCGTGCAACCAACACTCGCAATGATCGTGAATCAGTTAAGGGCAAAATCGGTGGCCGTACTCACGAGATTTCTCGACTGATTGGTCGTTCACTGCGTGCTGCAGTGGATTACAAAGCTATGGGTGAAAACTCCATCATGATTGACTGCGATGTTTTACAAGCGGATGGCGGAACGCGCACCGCAGCAATTACCGGTGCTTGGGTTGCACTTTCAGACGCAATCAATTGGGCCGCAAAAGAAGGCCACATCAAAGATGTAAACGCGACACTCTTCGATACCGTTTCTGCAGTAAGCGTTGGCATTATCGATGGCGAACCACGACTAGACCTGCACTACGAAGAAGATGTGCGAGCTGAAACCGACATGAATGTAGTGATGGTTGGCAGCGGCGGATTTGTTGAAATTCAGGGAACTGCCGAAGGAAAACCTTTCGATCGCAAACTTCTTGATGATTTGTTGAATCTTGCAACCCAGGGTTGTGTTGATTTATCGAAACTACAGCGAGAAACAGTCGCAAAATGATTGAGGTTGTTTTAGCCACCCGCAACAAACACAAAGTTGTTGAAGTTCAGCGCATTGTGGACGCAACTTGCAAGGACATCTCTGTGATTGATTTATCTCAATGGACGGATGCTCCAGAAGTAATTGAAGACGGTGCAACATTTGCAGCTAATGCTTTGTTGAAAGCACGGACTTTGGCTGCCCACACTGGAATGACAGTTATCGCAGATGATTCTGGAATTTGTGTTGATGCTCTTAACGGTATGCCTGGGATTTTCTCTGCAAGGTGGGCTGGTAGTCATGGTGACGACAAAAAGAATTTGAATTTGTTGCTCGATCAAATTGTCGATGTTCCAGATACTCGTCGAGGCGCACAATTCGTTTGCGCTTTTGCAGTGGTAACTCCAGATGGAATTGAACGAGTTGTTGAAGGAGTGGTCGATGGTGAGATTACGCGCACCGAATTGGGAACTGATGGTTTTGGTTACGACCCAATCTTCATGCCGTATGGATTTGAATTAACTACGGCGCAAATGTCACCTGAACAAAAAGATGAAATTTCGCATCGCGGACAAGCGGTTAGAAACTTGGTTCCAGTCTTGAAAGAACTTTTTGGTTTGAACCAAGGTTGCGGTGGAAACTGCGCCTGCCGCGCTAATTAGTTTGAATTTATTCTGAAAGTTCGAGTGCGGGTGGCGGGACTCGAACCCGCACGTCTTTCGACCGAGGCTTTTAAGGCCTCTGCGTCTGCCATTCCGCCACACCCGCTGGTGTAGCTATGAGATATTGCTTTGAGTTTTGATGGTGCGGGCGGAGAGACTTGAACTCTCACACCTTTCGGTACTGGAACCTAAATCCAGCGCGTCTGCCAATTCCACCACGCCCGCGTAGTGGGGGATTCTAGGGGTTAAAAGATTCGACTTTGGGGGCAGTCCAAATCTGACCTATCCTTGAGCCATGAGCACCGATAAATCAGCCCAAGAAATCCTCAAATCTATAGAGACCACTAGCGCTCGCTTGGTCGAGAATTTGAATGAAATTGTGGATCGCTCGCAGCCAGAACGCATAGTCGCTAAGCAGGTTCAGAACCTCAAAAACTTCTACCTAGACGAGTTCGGTGGTGTGCGAATGGATCGTGCGGGCAAAACCGTAGCTGCAGTTCTAGGCCTTGCAGTCCTCCGCAAATTATTTAAGTAAGCCAATAACTTGTTCGACGTCAGTAGCACCGAACTACTCGTAGTTGCCGCTGTAGGCATTGTTGCAGGGATTATAAACGGCACCGTAGGTGGTGGATCGCTTTTAACTTATCCGCTACTTGTTTCAATCGGCATCTCACCAGTTTGGGCGGCCGCCACAAATAGCACCGGTTTAGCGACTGGAAATATGGCTGCACTAATTCCACATCGCGACCAAAAGACAGTCTCATTTGGCAAGTGGAAATGGCATGCGATCGCAACAGCTTGTGGTTCGATTATTGGTGGACTATTGCTAATTTTGTTGCCAGAGAAAATCTTTGAATTTCTTGTTCCTATTTTGTTGGTTGGTGCATCCTTAACGATGGTGATTCGACCTAAACAAAAAGTTGCAGAACACAAACATCCAAAAGAAACCAAGGGGCTGCTTGTACTAAGTGGTCTGTACAACGGTTATTTCGGTCCTGGTCAAGGAGTGTTAGCAATGGCAATACTTTTGCGAGACGGCCGACTAACTGTTGCCCAAACTGTGGTGATCAAAAATTTGGTTTTAGCAACTAGCAATGTCGTAGTTGCAACACTATTCATTTTGACCGGGCACGTTGTCTGGCCAGTTGCGGCAACACTCCTAGTTACAGCAGCAACAGGAGGCTGGATAGGCGGCAAAATAGCTGGAAGTATCCATCCGAACTTCACTCGCTGGTTTGTGGCTATGACTGGATTCGTATCAGCTGCGTGGTTCTTGCTTCGATAGTCCAAATCCAAAACCCCTAAAGTGAAGATTTGGTTAAAGTTCCTATTTGTCCGAAATCTTTCAGACATACGCCTCGCCAATCTAGGAGAATTGCCGCATAGAAGCGAGGAAATTGTGCGAAACAAGATTTCATTATTAGTGGTATTTTCAATCAGCTTCTCACTTCTTGTCTCAAACACTGCATCAGCAAGCGAAGAAGTCACCACATCAGATCAAAAACTTCATCAATACATTGACGAAGTTTCAACTAGTCGAATCCCGTTCATTGTCACAAGAAGTGGAATGAAATGGTTTGTTGAAAACACTAAAGCGGATATCGACAGAATTGGTCGCCTGCCCTTATGGAGTGTAAATCCTGGTCGCATTAATGCGGAGAAGGCTGTTGAGTCGCTAAGCGATTCACAGATATTTCTAAATAACATTTACTCAATTCCAACTCTTCCTAAATCCGATGTTGCGGATACTTACGAAGAAGCTGATCACGTTGCTATCACCGGTGCAGATGAACTGCAAGCAGATGGCTACAAAGGTGCGGGTCAAGCAGTTGCAATTCTCGATACGGGGATTGAAGCTAGCCATCCTTACTTTGAAGACGATAACGGCGATACAAGAATTGTTGCCCAAGCTTGTTTTGTTTATGCAGCGGGCGAATCTCTTCCGTGCAAAAACGGGCAGGATACAGATTTCTCCGCTAATGCAGCAGACATTTCCCATATGACTTATTACGAACAAGAACATATGAACCATGGAACTCACGTTGCGGGACTGGCCGCTGGAAATGGGAATGTTCACGCACCAGGTGGAATTGCACCAGAAGCAGACATTGTTGCAGTGCGAGTTTTTGGAACAAGCGGTGCTTCAGACATAGACATTTTGAACGCGCTTGAATGGGTAGCCGCAAACGCTGATACCTACAACATTGCTTCAGTTAATTTGAGTCTTGGTGGCGGGCTTTATTCCGCTGGAGAGTGTTACAGCAATGATGCTAATTACTTGGATTATTGGTACCGAGTCCTTTTTCAGGATTTGATTGATGTTGGTGTAGCGCCACTTGTAGCAACTGGAAATGATGAAGTCCAAAACAAAATTTCCTCTCCTGCATGCGTCGAGCCAGCCATCGGAATTGGTTCAACCAATGCCCGCGATTCCAGCCTTGAAAGTTTAGAAACTATTTCTTATTTCACTAACATTTCACCGCAGTTAGATTTGTTGGCTCCAGGTCACAATGTCACCAGTTCACTTCCTGGCGGTAGCTATGGATTGATGAGCGGCACATCAATGGCCACACCAGTGGTTGCCGGTTCTTTTGCGCTTCTGCAAGGAATCGAAAACAAACCAGTGGATCAATGGCTGGCAATTTTGAAGAGCACAGGAACACCGCTAGACGGTGATGTCGTAGAAAACCTGCCAAGGATCAATCTTGGATGGGCAGCTTGCGAGGTGCTCGACTGCCTGATTCCACCAAGAAACCTAACTTTTACTACCTCACAGGTTTCAGAGAGTTCAGTGAGTTGGACAGCTTCACCTTATGGCGCACCGGCTCAAAGTTTTGAGATCAATTACGGAAGCAATTCTGTTTTGGTTTCAGCTTCGCAATCATCGGCACTAGTTGAGGTTGAAGATTTTTCAGATACCATAAAGATTCGTTCAAAGAGCGGAAGTGCAACATCAGATTGGGCAGAATTTAAACCGTTTGTTCTAAACACTGCTAATTCCTACAAAGTGAAATCCCCTAATGGTCGTCAAATAATTGATGTCCAACTTGCAGGTGATTTTTGCACTTCAGATTATGAGCCATTTGTTCGATATAAGTATGAAACATCAACTGCCACTCTGCGCAATATTTGGGTATCTGGTGCCGACGGTTTCGTTTCATATGCGGAATCCCTCTATGTGCCAGCATTCGGTGAAGCTCTAAACACAGATAATAAAACTAAACAAATTCTGATTTCAGATCCAGTTGCAGTTTTAAGTTCAAACAGCAAAGCCTTCGTGGTCTCTTCGAAATACTTCGGACCAGAATTCAGTTTTGCAAGTTTGTATACGCAGGTTATGACCAGTCCACATTCACCAGGAGCGCCAAGTGGTTTTAGTGCGGTGGGTGGACCGAGTCGCGCAGTATTGAGCTGGAACGCAGATGGCGCCACTAAATGGCGAATTGTTATTGATGACCAAGTCGTACAGGACGTTGATACAAACTCTGCAATAGTCCCACTGACGCCTGGTCAGCATGATGTAGCCGTGTGTGCCGTTGAAGAAAACGGACTAAACACATACACCTCCAAGCGGAACGAAATTAGTTTGACTGCTCTCGATGGGATTTATCAAGAGATTAGCTTCTCCAGCTTGCCTTCTCTAAATGCTGGTGGATCTAAAGGAACTATTCAAGCCTCATCTACTTCTTCACTTGCTCTGGATTTTGCGAGTTCAACTCCAGATATCTGCCAAGTGATTGGAAGCGGATTGGTTACACCAATTTCTGCTGGGCTATGCCAGATTCAGATTTCGCAGACAGGTAACTCCGAGTATGCCAGTGCTGAACCAGTCACAGTTTCAATGAATATTGGTGCGGAACTACCAAAGACCGTTACTAACCTGACAAAAGTAGTAAAAAATGGCCGAATTACTTTTAGTTGGAAAGCGCCGGCTAATGCCATCTCTGCGGCAATTACCAAGTACATCGTGAAATTCCGGATAAAGAAACCTGGCAAACCGTATGGAGCTTGGAAACAAATCGAACTACCGATTAATCAGAGAACCTACAAGACCAGCAGCCTTCCTAAAGGAACAAAGGTTTCTTTAAAAGTATTTGCCAGCTCTTCGAACGGTAATGGACCGACTTCTTTTCTTATTGCAACAGTAAATTAGTCCGCATCAACCGCTTGCATTTTTCGCAGAGTTAGTGTTGCTAATGATGCTAGAACGCAGAAAACTGCAGCCGTAATCCAGGCTATCGTGTATTGGCCAGAAACTGTGCGAATGATGCCAGCGTAAAAGGCAGCGATAGATGCACCAATCATGTGAGATGCAAATACCCAGCCGTAAACGACACCTGCTTTGTGGTAACCAAAGTATTTGCGAGTGAGTGCAATAGTAGGTGGAACAGTTGCGACCCAATCTAAACCATAAAAAACTACGAAAAATAAAAGCGGCGGAGTAACGTGTGGTCCAAGGAAAACTGGAACCGTAAAAAGTGAAAGTCCGCGCAGTCCGTAGTAGAAAAACAACAAGAGGATTGGACTAACTCGATCTGTAAGCCACCCGGATGCAAGTGTTCCAATTAAGTCGAAAATGCCAACCAATGCAAGCAAAGATGCTGCAGTTCCAACTGGCATTCCATGATCATGTGCTGCAGGAATGAAATGTGCACCAATCAAACCATTTGTTGACCAACCGCAGACAAAGAAAGTTCCAGCCAAAACTAGGAATGGTTTTGTTTTCCAAACTTCGCGCAAAATTCCGATAGCAGATGCGCGAATCAAAGGGGGAGGGGTGACTAGATCAGTAGAGTTTGAACCAAATGGATTAATTCCAATCGAATGTGGTGAGTCTTTGAACTTCCACCAGATCAAAGGTGAAATAACTGTTGCAAGTGCGGCGATTAAATAAGAAATCACTCGCCAATTGGAAGTTTCTAAAAGGTGACCAAAAAGAGGTAGAAAAACCAATCCGCCTGTTGCGTAAGCGGCTGAAAAAATGCCCGTGACAAATCCGCGATTTTTATCGAACCAGCGATTGGCAACCGCGGATCCCAAAACTAAAGCTAGGCAGCCGGTTCCAAAACCAACGAAGAAACCCCAAAGCAAAATCAAATGCCAGCCCTGTGTCATTACTGTGGTCAAACCAGTACCGAGAGCAACTAGCAACAAAGCAGATGTAACTACTTTCCGCAATGAGTAGCGTTCCATCAGATTTGCAGCGAAAGGTGCGGTTAGTCCGTAAACAAATAGATTCACAGCGACTGCACCTGATGTTAGGTCTCGACCCCAACCGAACTCAGTTTCGAGCGGTTCGAGGAATATGGAGGTAGTGGAACGAAAGGCAGCAGAAGCAAGCAAAGTCAGGAAAGTTAAGGCTGCCATGTACCAGGCATAGTGAACTTTGCGCACCGGCTGAGAGTACATAAATGAATGCTGGGCTCCTTTAAGGAACCCAGCATTCTTTGCGGAGGAATTAATTACTTAATTATTTGTTCTTGCTTTTTACTTTAATTGGTTCCTGTGGCAAATCACCAATAGTTGCAAGTAGTGCTGAGCGATTAGCTGTTGATAGAGCAAGCGCTTGGGCAAAAACACTGCGAGCTGCAGTCTTTTCCTCAGCACTTGTTGCTGAAGTTAGTGCTGCTCGGCGAATTTCCTTTGCCGCTTTAACTTCATTTTTGAATGCTCGGTCAATAGCTTTCTTAGCAACGTTGAATGATTTCTTTAAAGGCTTATATGCAGCCTTCAGTTGTTTGAAATCTTCGTGGGTCTTTGCGCTTACTTCATACGCTGCAAGCTGGCTTTGATAGCTGCTTAGTTCTGCATTGTAAGAAGCAACTGCATCAGAGGCATTCGCAACAACGCTGTATTCAACAACTTCGTCAGATGCAGAAGCGCTTGCGATTGAAAATGGCGCAATAGCAAGAATTGCTACTAGAGCACCTGTTATTAGTTTTTTCATTTTTACTCCTTAGTCAAGACTAATTGCCTTGATGGCAGAAGTATCTACTCGTGATTCTGTGAATATTCTGTGAATTTTCCACTCGGTCTGTCCGATTCATCTAGGAAACTTCCCAGATTCCTATTTTGAAGCCAAAGAAGTTGGAGAATTGCATCGTGGAGAATACGAAGATCCTTGTTATAGAAGATGATGAGTCTGTTAGAGGCCTACTTTTGGAGGTTCTGACTATCTCAGGATTTAACGTGAAGTGCTTTGAGTCGGTTGAAGCGGTTGGTTCAAAAATTACTGACTTCAATCCAGCCTTAGTGCTATGTGATATCAACCTTCCAGGCGCTTCTGGTTTTGATTTTCTAAAAACAATTCGTAAGAGCGGAAACCAAATTCCTTTCATCGCACTCACTGCGAGGAACGACAAACTCGACATCACGCAGGGGCTTCGTGAAGGAGCGGATGACTACATTGTCAAACCTTTTGGAATCGAAGAACTAGTTTTGCGAATTAAAGCCGTTTTGCGTAGAAGTAGAAATGCAATACTTTCCAATGTTATACAAGTAGGAAATTTGGTTCTTGATTACGAAAGTCACGAAGTAAAAGTACTCAATACTCAAATTGAGTTTTCACGGACAGAATTTGATTTGCTTCAAACTTTAATGCAGAACTCTTCTAAAGTGGTGCGAAAACAAGTTTTGATGAGTGAAGTATGGGGGTTTGATTTTGAAACAAGCACATCTGTGCTTGACACCTATATTTCGTATCTACGGAAAAAAATCCCGGCTACCGCAAATGTGAAAATTTCCACCGTTCGAGGTGTCGGATTTAAGATCGAAGTCGCTGAATGAAAATTCGTTTGAAACTAACAATAACTTACGGGGCTGTTCTTTTGTTTAGCCTCACTCTGGTCGGATATTTCGCACTAGTAATCAATCACTCAAATAATCTCGATACTATTGCAAGTAAATTGAGCTCAGCAATCACCGCGATTAATTCCTATGACGATTCTCCTATTACAGCCAGCCTCAATGTCGCTTCGAACTCTGATTTTCCCTTGGCAGCCGGGCTTTTGAGTCTCGATGGTGAATTGACAATTTTCAGTGAGAATGAAATTGGAATCAAGAGAATATCTTTCGACATTGCCGAACAAGCGTCTAGCACTCCTATTGAGATTGGCGCGAACACAAAATACCTTGTTCGAGCAATCTCATTAGGAGATGGATCATTTGTAATTCTGGCTTCCGATTTATCAAATTTACAAGTTTCTCATAACGATCTTCGGAATCAAATTGCCGTTGTAATTCTTGTAATTATGTTCATTAGTTTGACTGCGGCACTACTCTCATTGAGAAAAGAAATATCGGCTATAAGAATGCTTAGTAAAGAGGCAGATGAGGTTTCTTCAGGAAATTACGAATTTCATTTCACAGAATTGAAAGGAGACTCTGAAGTTGCTTCACTTTCGAGGTCAATTAGTTTTATGGCCAAATCTCTGCAAAACCAAAATTTTGAAATGAAAAAGCTCTTAGGTGATATATCTCATGAGTTGAAAACTCCTCTAACTTCAATAAAAGGTTATGCAGAACTGCTTAGTAGGATTTATTCTGAACCCAGCAAAGAGTCGCAAGCTATTGAAATCCTGAATTCAGAAATAAACCATATGACTCGGTTGGTGGATGACATTTTGTTAATGTCAAAACTAGGTGCAATTGAATATGAGCTTTCAGATGAAGTGGATCTAGGTCAGCTGATTTTCCAAAGATTTAGAATTCTTCAAGAGTTGCAACCAGAAAGATCTGTTACTTTGGTGGATGAATGTGGTCAGAAAGTATTTGCATCCGAAGCACTGATAATTCGACTCATTGACAATCTAGTTGCAAATGCGTTTGCCCACACTGAATCAAGTGATGCAATCGTTGTAACCTCTTGGATTGATTCGGGATTCTGGACAATCCAATATGAAGATGCCGGTGTTGGAATGCCAGACGATTTCCAAATTGAAACAGAAACAACCCTTTTTAGGTTTGACTCTCGAGCCTCAGAGGGTAGAGGTAATGGCCTTGGCTTAAGCATTATTCAGGGAATAGCCTCGCAGCACAAAGGATCTGTGACCATAGGAAAGAGTTATTTGGGTGGACTGCTGTTGAGAGTAACAGCGCCTATCAAATAGCCATTCCCTAGACTTGAACAATGACTGATTTCCCAATGCTTAAAACCTTTCTCTGGTATCCAAAAGGACTTAGCGAAGCGCTCGATTTCTATCAAGATGTTTTCAAAGAGAACATGACTATCCACTCTAAGAGTCACTTAGATGAAAATGAAATCTTCACAGCAGATTTTGAGATTCTTGGTCAAGAATTGATTGGAATGGGAGTTGAAGGCGGGCCAGGTTTCT